>DASTFP010000085.1:0-6976 GCA_035719865.1 Terrimicrobiaceae bacterium
CTCGCTTGGTCTTCTGCCTGGAATTCGAGCCAGGCCCGACCGGGCACTTTCATTTCGGCGCGAAGGCGCATCATCTTTCCGGGATCAACAGCTTCCACACGCCAAAAATCTAGCGCGTCGCCGACGCGCACGTCCTCGGAATCGCGCCGTCCGCGTCTCATACCGACTCCGCCAAAGAGTCGATCGACCAGTCCTCGCACTTTCCACGTCCAATCCAGGTAGAGCCATCCTCTTTGTCCGCCCAGCCTGGCGAAGGAGCGATAGACAGCCTCGACAGGAGCAGCCACTGTGCGCTGACGGCGCTCGATGATCAGCCCTTCCTTGGTGAGGAGCGCGACGGGTGCCTTCCCGCGATGGCTTGAGGTCAGGGCATCGGTCCAGGAGGTCTCCACTCCGCGGCGTTTTATTTTTTCGGAAGCGAGTCGTACGGAGGTCTCGTAATCGAGGAGCTGGATGTTCGGGAAAAGCCGCCGCGCGGTATCGTCATGAACCACGACTTCGTTGGTGAGTCCTTTGATTAAGGGCTGCGCAATGTTTGCAGGGATGGGTGTAATCAGGTGCACCCAATAGGACGAGAGCCTTGGCGTCAGAATCGGCACGGCGATCAGAAGGCGCTTCAACCCTCGCACACGCGCGTAACGGGTCATCATCTCCGCGTACGTCAAGACGTCCTGGCCGCCGATTTCAATGATGTGATCTGCGCTTGCCGGGGATTGAATCGCCGCGACGAGATAGTCGAGGACGTTGCGAATAGCGATCGGCTGGATACGGGTGAAAACCCACTTCGGACAGATCATCACCGGGAGGCGTTCGGTGAGGTAGCGCACCATCTCAAAGGAGAGACTCCCTGAGCCGACAACGATGGCTGCCCGAAACTCGGTGACCGACACTCCGGACTGCCGGAGTGCCTCGCCGGTCTGCTGCCGCGAGCGCAGGTGCGGTGACAAATCCGCCCGTGCGTCGCCGAGGCCTCCAAGATAAATCAAACGGTTGACGCCCGCAGATTTCGCCGCGGCCGAAGTATTTCGGGCCGCTTGGACGTCCAATTGCTGAAAGCCGCCACCCTCGCCAAGGCTATGGATAAGATAATAAACCACGTCCACATCGCGCATCGTGTCGCCGAGGGAGTCAGGATCCAGAACGTCGCCTTGTACCACTTCCACCTGACTGGCCCATGGTCGACCTTGAAGGCGTGACGGATCTCTCACTAGGCAGCGCACGCGATGCCCGGCTTCGATCAATCGCGGCACCAGCCGGCCCCCAACGTAGCCGGTCGCGCCTGTTACCAAAACCGCGTTTCGAGATTGCACAGGCATAAAAAGGAAATTCTAAGCTTCGGTACGGCTTCCCGCAATGCTGCGATCACATCTCCAAGGGTCAGTCCTATAGTTTATAGTGTTTCCCTGAGACAAGAAGAGTCTGTTAATATAATCGAGTGTTGCCAGCATGGCCCGCCCCGAAGAAAAGTGTGGTCCTACCATCATCCGTCCTCGAAAACCATACGGCACTGTCCAAGCAGGCCTCCGGCGAAAGTCTTTTGTTATTAAAACGCCGGCGTTTCGGGGGTGTAACGAACTGTTTCTCCTCGGGCCGAACGCGTTGAACCAGACGCAGCTCGAGGTGAACGCCGTCGAGGCGGCGAAGGCGGTCGGCGTGCGGCACATCGTAAAGCAGTCCGTCCTCGGTGCTGACGAAGAGGCATTCATTTTCGCCAGGATTCATCGGCCGGTGGAGAAGGCGATCGAGTCGAGCGGCATCGCCTGGACGTTCCTTCGTCCGAACAGCTTCATGCAGAACGTTGTAACGTTCATGGGCGGCACGATCAGGTCCGAAGCGGCGTTCTACAGTGCGAGCGGCGAGGCGAGGATTAGTCACGTCGATGTGCGCGACATCGCCGCGGTTGCGGTGAGAGCGTTGACGGAGTCTGGACAAGAGCACAAGGCATACACGCTGACCGGTCCGGAGGCGCTGACTTATGACGAGCTGGCAAGCGAGCTGTCGAATGCACTCGGACGATCGATCCGCCACATCAGTCTTTCACCGGCGGATTTGAAGGCCGGTATGCTTGCTGAGGGAACCCCGAAGAGATCGCGAATTGGTTGATCGACCTCGAGCATTTCTATCGAGACGACGGGGCGAGTCGCATCACGAATGACATCAAACAAGTGACAGGGCGCGATCCGGAGCGGTTCGCACACTACGCACGCCACTGCGCAGCGCTACACAAGCCTGCATAGTCGGCGTGGCAGGATTGTGTGACAACCTAGGCCAAACCAAATACCAGCACTGCGCCGGCAGCCTGCCGATCATCATTTCGGCTCGCTCATCTTACATCACCGTGACGAGAGTCTTTCAGTTCGAACCCTGGAAATATCGTGACCGGCCACTACTCATGGCGACAAAGCAAACGCGTCGAGAAAGGCGGTTCGGATAACTCCGGGTTGGCATGATATTCGAAAATCACAGAATCACTTGTTATGCCACACAGCCTCGAGTGCCCGGCAAGGGAGGGAGAGGTTCATGAGACACACGCGCGTCATCGTCAGTCACTACGGCGGGCCCGATGCACTTCGGGTGGTTGAAGAAGAGTGCCCCGAGCCAAAGGATGGTGAAGTGCGCGTGAGCGTGCTGGCCGCGGGTGTCTCCTTGCCCGACCTGCTGATGCGCGAGGGCGTTCATCCCGAAACGCCCCCGTTGCCCTTCACGCCGGGGTGGGATCTCGTTGGCATGGTGAATCGACTAGGCGACGGTGTCTCTGGAATCGAGACAGGCCAGATAATTGCCGCGCTACCGATAAGCGGTGCCTACGCGGAGTTCGTCTGCCTGCCGCAAAGTGAACTGGTTCCGGTGCCATCTGGGTTGGACGCCGCCGAGGCTGTCAGCCTCGTGTTGAATTACGTAACGGCCTACCAGATGCTGCATCGTTCCGCTAAGGTCAGCCTGGATCAGCGCGTGTTGATTCACGGCGCGGCAGGGGGGGTCGGCTCGGCACTATTGCAGCTTGGGAGCCTCGCCGGGCTTGAGATGTACGGTAGCTGTTCATCGCGAGGGACGTCAGCCGTTTCCGACATGCGCTGTATCCCAATTGATTACCAGCATCAGGACTTCGTGAAAGAAATCCACCGCCTCACACGCGGGGGCGTAGACGTTGTCTTTGACGGCATCGGTGGTAGCCACATCTGGCGTTCCCGCAAGGCTCTCCGTCCCGGCGGGAAGGTAGTGGCCTATGGCCTCACTTCCTCGCTACGTGGGGGGCGATTGGCTTCAGGTCGTCGCCATCGCTTTCATGGAATCGCCATCTTCGGGTTGTATATCGCTGGCGGATGGTTTCTCCCAGGCCGGAAACGGGTAGTCCCCTACAGCATCCAATGGCTTAAACGACTTAGACCGGAACTGTTTCGCCAGGATTTGATCGCCCTGTTCGACCTCCTTGAACAGAAGAGGATCAAGCCGCTCATCGCGCATCGATTTCCCCTCGTCGAGGCAAGACACGCACACGAGTTGCTCGGGAAGGGAGGCGTGACAGGCAAGATCGTCCTCGTGCGAAAGGGGTCATCGCTTGAGTGCTGGCGACAGATCTGAAGCGAGAGCGCCGCGCAGATGGCGAGATGGGTCGCGGGCTTCATGAACGAATCCCTGGAGCGTTGGTGGGGTTTCCACGAGGTCGAAAGCGGGACGCTCCGCAAAACAAGGCGCCCTGCTCGCCGGCCCCTTCCGGCTGGCGTCGCTTTCAATTTGCCTTCTGAATTCGTCCAGCTTGAAGGAGTTGGCGGTTGGCTCGGCGGATAGTCCTTCATGGATTGGAGGAAGTTTGCAGCCAGACCTTGAATCGGCACCGCCACAAAGGCATGGCGTCGAGACACGAGCCGCCCGAGGCAATTTATGTGCAGGATTTGCCAATTACGGCTTAGACGGCTCGGTTGAGACGCTCGAGTTTGGCGCATGAAGATTAGATTACTACTTGCCCTTACAGGGTTGGCCTTCGGCTTTGCTTTGCCGATCCTTGCCCAAGAGCAAAGGGCCGTCGATCCACAAGATCGTCAGCAGATTGAAGCGGTATTCATGAAGTTTCAGGAGGCGTATAATAAACGCGACGCGGCTGCTATCGCAGCGCTACACACTCAAGACGCTATTGAAGTCCGGTCGTGGGTGTCGGCGGCAGGTGGCTTGTTTTCCGGTCGGCAAGCGATCGAGGGGATGTTTAAGGCCGACTTCGCATCAAATCCCGGCAAGATGGTCAACAAACTTGTTCAGCTATATGCGATCGGTAATGCCATATGCGAGATCGCGGACTCGGCAGTCGGAGGGGGGATGGTTCAGACAGTGGTGATCTATGTTCGTGATGGCGATGCATGGAAGAGGCGCATGACTTACGTCGCTCCTCGCTAATCAAAGCCCGATGCGTTGACCGGACTTCTCCAGCATGTCTCTGTCAGTAGATGAAGCTGCCCATATGCATTCATATCCTGATGCTCGCGGGTAGAGCATTCGGGGCAGCGGCAAGCGGATGTGCAAACCGGTAATGCCTACTATGACCTAAGACTTACCAAGGGAACGAAGGGCGATATAAACGGTGCGTTCGCCTGACTTCAATCGGGCCATCCAGATCAATCCAAAACTTGTCAGGGCCTACCCGAACCGAGGAATTGGAGATGAAAGGCGATCTCGACGGAGCCATGGCTGACTACAATCGGACTATCGGGATGGCTCCGAAGTATGCCGAAGGCGACTTTGTGTAACTCGCTGATTTACAGATACCCGGAGAGGGACTCGAACCCACAAGGATTTCTCCACCAGATCCTAAGAACGTGTAGCCCCGCTTCCTGGCGTTTACGGGTGTTTACACGGACGCGCGGAAGCAAGTAGCAATGCGGCCCAGTGCCTGTTCGTGGGCTTTCCGACAAGGAAAGGCAGAATATCCCGCAGCGCGGAGTGGGAGCCCGGCCCCGTCCACGATGGTCATCCAGTCCGGGAGCAGCGCGGCCCCTGTCGCGCTCCTTCATCTCACTAAGGAATGCTAGTCAAAGGAAAATCCAACACCCGAGCGTGCGAAGCGCCGAAAAGTCTGGCAGGTCGGGCGCTGTGTCATCTCGACATTCCTGATCGCTGAAAACATGGGCTTCAAGCGCGACTTTCGCGAACGGGAAGACCTGCTGCGCATCGGAGATTGAGCGCGGCTTTCCTTGCTCGGCGACCTTTCCGCAGTTTTCTGCGGCGATGATAAATCCGCCCAAACGCATAAATGCCTTAAGCCTGTGCGCCGAGAAGCGCTGGCACAATCATCCACGCGAGCTTCCACGGGCCCTCCTCAATGCGCTCGACACACACGACGCAGCCGAACTTGAAGGCAACGATCTGCGTCTCCTCGTTGTCCGCCACGAGTAGCGCCGCAAGTTTGCCTAGGAATGGCAGGTGGCCAACAATCATGAAGTCACCTGCCGACTGCTCGATAGCCTGTTTCACCGGCGCGACCGGGTCTTTCGGCGCAAGGCCGTTGCGCTGCCGCATTCCCCGGCTCGCGGAGACCGCGCCGGCGAGGATCTCGGCGGTTTGCTGGGCGCGGTGCTTGCCGCTATGCCAGATGGTCTCGAGCTTCAGGCCGAGCGGCCGAAGGAATCGCGCGACCTTTTGTACATTGCGAACGCCTTCGTCGGTGAGTCTGCGCTGGGGGTCTTTCTCTTCGGGTCTAGTGCAGTGTAACAGTGACATCTGATGGTATTGGTGTATGGTTTTCTTTATGCCAGCACCCTTTAGATTGAGTCCTCCGGAACGACGTGAGTTGAAACGTAGAGGCCGCAGTCAAAGCCGCCGAGCCGATGATGTGCGACGAGCTCGGATCATTCTGGGTTTGGCGGGCGGGCAAACTTTGGCAGCGGTCAGTCGCAGCCAATCTTGTAGCGTCAATACCGTCAAACTCTGGCGAGACCGCTTTCTGAAGGAACGCATCTCTGGTCTCTGGGCACGCCATTTGGGCAAGGCGGTGGCTCCGGGCACCGAACGGCTGGAAGCCCGGATCATTGATTGGAGCTTGCATCACAAGCCCTCCGACGGGTTCCACGCATTGGAGTTCGCGCAAGCTCGCCGCCCAACTGGGCATCAGTCACATGAGGGTTGCTCGCGTCTGGGCCAAGGCCGGTCTGCAACCTTCCCGGCGGCGTCATTACATGGCCAGCGACGATCCGGCCTTCGAGTCCAAGGCGGCCGACATCATCGGCCTCTATCTCAAGCCTCCGGCTCACGCTGCCGTGTTCTGCGTGGATGAGAAGAGCGCCATTCAGGCTCTCGATCGCCTCGATCCGGTTTTGCCCCTTTCGCCCGGGCGTGCCGAGCGCCACGGCTTTGAGTATTTCCGGCATGGCACTCTGTCGCTTTACGCCGCACTGGAGGTTTCCAGCGGACAGGTCTTGGGCAAAACAACCCAACGCCACACCAGCGCGGAGTTCGTGGCCTTTCTCGCAGATGTGGTCGCCACCCAACCCGAGGGCAAGCAAATCCACGTCATCGCCGACAACCTTTCGGCGCACAAGACCAAGGCCGTGGCGGAGTTCCTCGCCGCTCACACCAATATTAAGCTCCATTACACCCCGACTTACTCTTCCTGGCTCAATCAGGTCGAAATCTGGTTCTCCAAAATTCAGCGCGATTTGATCACCCGCGGCATCTTTACTTCCAAAGCCGACCTGGCCCGCAAAATTACTCGCTATATCAAGGTCCACAACAAAAGCGCCAAGCCCTTCAAATGGACCTATCGAAATACTGACCGTCGCATCCGATGAGCCCATCAGATCCATGCGTTACAGTGCACTAGACCCAAAATAAGCGAAAAAGCCGACCGGAAGCGCGCCAGCGGCGCCTGAGTCGCATTTCGAGATCTTCGCGGCGGAATTTTGCGGCCGAATCGCACAGAGTCGCAGCACGAGGGTTCCGAATGATGGGGCAACTTCGACTTTTGGCCGTCGGCTTCGTCCCAAGAGGC
>DASTFP010000086.1:0-7122 GCA_035719865.1 Terrimicrobiaceae bacterium
TGCGAGCATTCGAGACGCCCACTCAGAAGGCGCGCCGCAAGGCAAAGAACAACGCCAAGCGCTCGAAAATGAAGATCCGCTTCAATCTTAACCTACCCTGAGGGCTTGCCTCGGGTCGTGATCGTCGGCTGCGGCTTCCTCGGCGAAACCGCAGCCGATCTCTTTTTCGGGAGCGGTTGGGATGTCCTGGGCCTCTGCGCGAGCGAGAAATCCGCTTCGCGACGCGCCGCCAAACCCTACGAAGTTCGCGCGCTGGATGTCACAAGAGCTTTCTCGCTCCCCGCCCCCTGGCGCGCTGTCGATGCGCTGATCTATTGCGCCGGCCCCGATCGCGCCATCCCTGACTCCTATCGCCGCGTGTATGTCGATGGATTGATAAACGCGTTGGCCGCGACCGAACCGCGACTGCTGATTTTCACGGGAAGCACCTCGGTCTACGCGCAGGTCGACGGGACCTGGGTCAATGAGACGAGTGAAGCCAAACCCGACCGAGAGACTGGCCGGATCCTGCTCGAGGCTGAAAGGATTGCATTGGGACTGGGCGGATTCGTCGCACGGCTGTCGGGCCTTTACGGTCCCGGACGGTCCGTTCTCATGCGGAGATTCCTTTCCGGCGAAGCAATTATTGAAGGGGACGGCATGCGCTGGATCAATCAGATCCACCGCGATGATGCGGCGCGCGCCATTCTGCATCTGCTTACCAAGTCGGTCACCCGCGGAATCTACAACGTAAGCGATAGCACCCCGGCGACCCAATCTGAAGTCTACGCCTGGCTCGCGGACTACTTTCACCGCCCACTTCCCCGCACCGGCGAGCCCGACTTTGACCGCAAACGCGGCTGGACCAGCAAACGCGTCAGCAATTCCAAACTGCTCCAATCGGGCTGGCGGCCCGGTTTTCCCGCCTTTCGCGATGCGATCGCATCGCTCTGGGCCGCAGGGGGAATCTGACTCCATTCATCGCGCTTCGCGTCCTTGTTTGCGGCACTGCAATCGACGCCAACGGTCACGCCAGCAATGTCGAGTACGTTGAATGCAGCAGGCGGCAATCTCGCATTCAGACCTCCCGGGGGATAGGCCCGCGATGGGAGTGCGAGAACCGCGCTGCATGGAATCGAAATGGCGGGAAGCTGGGCTTAGCGGCAACAACGAGAATCGTGGCAACAGCGCTGGGCGAGAGGGCCGATAGCCAACTCGACGGATACCGAACAGGATCACTCCCGAAAAGTGAGCGGCAACGGGTTGCACGCTGCGAAACGCGACACGAAAGACAAGAGGGTTCGCCAGAAAAAAGCCTTCTACGGCGTTTGGGCGATCCAATCCCACAGAGGTTGAAGATCTTCCTCATGCAACGCTATTCGCCGCAAGTTCTCATCAAGATCAATGGCATTGCCCAGGCGCAATTTTGCTTCCTCTATGCGCCCTGTCACACTCGCGCAACACGCGAGTTTGAAAAGGATTAACGGATCTCTCGGATGCCAAGCACGGGCTTTAAAAAGAACCATCTCCATTTGCTCAACATTTCCCGCATGCCTTACTGCGTGGGCAAGCAGGATCCACATAGTCGGGTTCTTTGGTTCGGCTTTGACAATGTCTGCGGCAATCGTGACCGCCATGTCCCAATTCTCTGCTGCCAGGTGGACAATCAGAGCCGCGTACGAGACCTCCCTGCGCGTCTTATCTTTGGCGTTGATTTGTTCTAGCGCCAGCTTCGCATCCTCGAACATTCCGAGCTCAAGATATCCCCTCGAAGCAAGGACCTGCCTTTGCCAACTCATCTTTGAAGATTGTGGGAAATAAAACGAGTGTTCTCCTGCCACTAATGAGTTCGGCTCTGCTGGGTCGGTGAGATTGCTTCTTGTTAAAAACCAACAAATGACCAAATCTTCCGATTACCGAAGGCTACGTTCTCGCTGAACGCGCATTCCGCCGGAGTTTAATCATACCGATTTACCCGCGAGGCACCGCATTTCCTAAGAATCCTCACAACTTCCTCGTCTCGCTGAGGGTGCGTTCTTACTAGAACGAACTTGCCGTGGTGACAGAAGGTTGTGGTGTAGCCCTCGATTACCTCCTCAGGCAAGTGATAGTCGGCAAGATGGGATTTAAAGGCGCGCACAGCGGGTTCGCCACTGCCTGAATCCTCAGCACAAACTGAGCCGGGCGCCAGTATCGAACCCACCGGGACTGGACCAACCACGGGAGCGTCTTGCTGCTCATGTCTTGCGGAATCCGCATCGTAGACAATCGTGTCTTGAAATCCCGCGGCACCGAGATCCTCGACAGCTCGAGCAACGTTCCTGGCGTCGTCGAATATGCCAATAGTGACGGATCGTACAGTCGCCATCCTGAACAGGGATTCGAAGCTCGCCGGTTGCCCGGTCGTTTCGCAGGCCGAAGTAATCCATCCTGGTGCAAAAACGCCCACTGCGCGGATAATCCGAAGACCACCATTCTGGTCCGTCATCGCGCTCGCCGCGGCCGCGTGCAGCGCTTTGACCCCTTTGTCCGCTTGCTGCGCTTTCGCTCAGCATTGCGGTCTCATCAGCGTTGGTGAATGCCCACTCGGCCACGAAAAGCATTTATTGGTCACTCTGCGATTTCCTGCTGCAGCGTTCGTAGCCGATACCCTTAAAGTAATGAAACGACCGGACTCCAAGACGTTGCGTCGCCGCTACGGGTTTTTGAGCGCGGAGAATATAGAAAAGCAGCTTAAGAAGGTAGAAGAAGAGCTTTCCTGGATTCGGACGGAACAAAGGAAAATGGAGCGTTGGATTCGATCTCGCCTAAGGAGATCTTGACAGCCTTTTGCGAACCTACGCATTCGGCCCGCTAATGATCCATGAAAAACGGAGATGGCGATTCAGGACATCGCATTTTCTGTCAGTGCGTGTAACCTCGCGCGCTGGCGATCCTTTGGCAGTCCTCGCAAAGGCCATCTACGTGAAGAGCGTCGAAGCCCTTCAAATTGAGAAACGATGCAGCAAGTGCCGCGCGCTTGCCCGAACCACAATGGACGTAGAATTTCTTATCACGAGGCAATTCGCCAAGCCGCGACCGAAGGCGAGTGTAAGGAACATTCACGGCGCCGGGCAGGTGTCCCTCCAAGAACTCGGAAGCGTTGCGGACGTCGAGAATAATTTCTTCGGAATTCAGGCCTTCGCGATTCCACGTCGCAAAATCCACGTGCGCTGTTCTTTCCGTCAACAAGCCCGCAGAGGCTGCTTCGCTCGCTAAAAGATAGCCCGCAAGGTGGTCAAAGCCGATGCGGAAGAGTTGTCGGCTCATCTCGTCCACGTCAGGCTCGCGCTCGACGAGGAGCAGGATCTGCTCGTCCTGGTCAATATAAGAACCCGCTGACGTCAAGAAGAAGGTGCCCGGATAGGGCGCGTAAATGGCACCCGCGGGGTGACCGGCGTCGAAGGAGGTTCGGGCTGAACGGGTGTCGAGCAAGGCTCCCCGGTGCTCCATTGAAAAGGCAACCGCCTCTTCTGGCATCAGCTTTCCGGGTCTCGGAAAATCCTTAGCGACCGCGATTCCGTCCCGATTCGCCATTTTCATCCGGGCAAAGTAGAGAGGAGGGTCGGGCTGGCCGGATAGGATGTCCTCAACGAAGGCTGACGCATCCGTGTTCGCCAACTTGAGTGGACGGTTGAATCTGCGCTCGTAACCGAGCACGGACATTGGAATCGCGCTGAGAGCCTTGCCACAAGAGCTTCCCGCGCCGTGCCCCGGGAGTATTTGAAGAAAATCAGGGAGCTCGGCCAGACGTTCGACGAGCGATTTCTGAAGCTGCCTGGCGGCAAACGCTCCGATTCCTGACCCTCCGAGGGCCGTTTCGAGCAAGTCCGGACGCCCGACATCGCCGACAAACAGAAAGTCCCCCGTTATCAGCGCCATCGGTGCGTCCGCGCCGCCGCCACTGTCCGTGATAAGATAGCTGAGATGTTCTGGAGTATGTCCCGGAGTGTGGATTGCGGTCACTTCGATGCTGCCCACGCGAAAGCCCATTCCATGCCGAAGCAAGATCACCTTGTCGCGTCCCCGCGGCCATTTGTAGCTCCAATCGTCTCCGCCCTCTTCGGAGAGATACAGCGTTACGGAAGAATCGGCCGCGAACTCTTGAGAACCGCTCACAAAGTCGGCATGGATATGCGTTTCCGCCACGGCCGTGATGCGCAAATCATGGGTCCTGGCCAATGCGCGATAGCGATCAATGTCTCGCTCGGGGTCGACAACAAGAGCCTCTGCCGCCTGCGGGCAACCAATCAGGTAGGCGTATTGGGCCAGGGCTGGATCGTTGATTTGCCGCAGGAACATGGGCTTTGCTTCGTCGAAGACGAGCGCCATCAACCTGCAGCCCTGTCGATCTCGCCGTCCTGAGTTCTTCAGCTTCCAGCGGCGGCAGCTGAAATGCAAACCGCCTTTGCGTTGCTACGCGTCTTTTCTCAAATGGTCTGTCTTGCCGCCGGCCTGCCTGGATCTTACGAGACTCTGATGCAGGGCGAATCCGGCGATGGCAACCGGCGGAAAAAGCAGCCACGGCCAAAATGCGAGAGCGGGGGGCAGAGCACGGCGAACCTCCACGGAGCACTGCAGCGACACTTCCCGGCCGCCGCTCGATACGTCGATCACGAGCTCGGACGGCCCGGCGGACTTTACCGGCACAATTGCGGAGTAAAGAAACTTGTTGTTCGAGTGCGCCCGGACGGCTGGAATCCTTTCCGTGCGAGAATCCATGGTGCAACATGGAGGCAACCAGTCCGGCGGCGAATTTAGCGTCGAGCGCCACGCGATCTCAACCGCGGCGTCAAGGACTGTTTTCTCGCCGTCCTGCACAAGCACACTTACATCCACCGGTCCTGCCCGCAACGGCATCGGCGAGGCCAGGACTGTCACGCGAAGACCGTCAAGAGTCTGCCTGGCAATGACCCCGCCGCCGTCAGCATGGCAGCAGACCGCGGCCAGCCAGCCGAAAGCGACGAAGGAAAGCATGAATCTCTTCACGGCCTAGTGCAGCATCATGCCACGCATTTCCATGGGCTGAAAGATAATCCAGACCCCCGCCGCGTAGAGCGCCACCGCGAGGATGCCCCACGGAAGGAAGGTGGTGAATCGGCGGCTTGAAGTCATCTGACAAGCGATGCGCCAGGCCACGTAAAGCGCGACCAGCAGGCCCAGATCGAGCAAGAGCAGCTCGAGGGCGGGAAGATCATAGAACGCCAGCGAACCGACGGACCACCCCGGTTCGGCAGTTCTCATCGCCAGGTCCTTGGCAATTCGCTCCGCGACGGGTATCGGGGTCAGAGCTGCCGTGAACAAATGAAACACAAAATGGGCCAGCCACATCCCGAATCCAAGCGGCGCAAGGGACATCGAAAAGCGGCAGAAATTCTCGCGCACCGAAGTTCCGGCAATCGCGCTGCTGCACGCCGCCGCGGTCCCAGCCAACGCTGCGGGAAGGAGAATCAGGCACAGCACGCTGAGCAGCGTGATGATGCCCAGATCCGAGGAAAAACCCAGCGTCTTCTCGATTTGGGAGATTCCGCTCAGAACTGGCGCGACCATTCCGGCTGCATTGGCAAATGCTCCGAAGGTTAAAACCAGAACCAGAGCGGCCAAATCGGGACGCCTCGCATATCGCTTGACCGATGCCCGTGGCAAATCGTCGATCAGGTCCTTCCCGGGACGCACGGCAACGATGCCTACATTATCGTGCGGACACGCCTTGATGCAGTCCAGGCAGAAGGTGCAATCCATGTTTCCCGATTTGCGCGGCTGAAAAAGCTGGAGCTCGCACCCGCGCTGCACGGCGTTTCCCTTGATGCAATCGAAGGTCCTGCAGGAGGCGCAAATGTCCGGGCGCCGAACCTTTACTTCAAAGGGCGAAGCGAGCGATTGCACGAAATTGAACTGCCCGATCGGACAAACAAACTTGCAAAAGCTTGCGCCCCGAAAGAATCCGTCGACTAGCAAGGCGGCGAGAAAATATCCAAGGATGATTAATGCCGTAATCGATGGTTTGTCCCAAAGATCGAAGGCCTCGTAGGCCCAGAGGTAGATGATGATGAGTGCGGCGGCCAGCCACTTTGTGCTCAGCATTCGAGGCCACTGTCTTCGTGCGGGCAGCAACCTCCGGCCGAGATCACGCACCAAGGTGAACGGACACGCCATGCAAAACAGGTTCCCAACGGCAAGCAGGCCAATAACTGTGAAAGCGCGCCAATGCGTCCAGGGAAGCACGCCCGCGAGATTCATTGGACTGATCTCCGGGCCGAGCAGGCCATCCAGGACGATCGCTGCGGCGAGGAGCAAGGTGACTATCTGGAGCGCGCGACGAAAGTAGCGGGAGCGGATCATTGCCCCGAGGACCGGAAGCCTCACAAAGTCGAACGGCAGATTCCGCGCACGCGCCGTCTCCATTCTTGCGTTGATTACCGCCGGCTCAGCGCTCCTTTGCGAGGGCCTCACCAAGCGCTTCGGAGAAAGAAACTGAACGGCGATGAGGGCCGCGGGAATTATAAAAGCAATCGATCCGGGCACCCACATGATCGCGCCCGCCGCGGCTTGGTCAGCCAGCGGATTCATACCAAGACGCGGGGCGGCCTGGTAAGTCGGATAGAGGACCCGATCGTAGAAGGAAAGAAATCCGGCCAAACCCGTGTTCTGGAGATCGGCGAGGAGGAGGTACGGAATCATCGCCCAACGCGGCCAATAGGGCCGGCTCGGCCAGGGCTGGATGACATGCCACCAGAACAGCAGGGCGGTGGCAAGGAAGCAAAAGTGCTCGACTTTGTGCCAGGCCGAAGAACGAAGGGCCAGTTCGTAGAATGCAGGAAAATGCCAAATGATGTTGCTTAGAACAAAAAGCACCCAGCACACGCCCGGGTGCATCACGCGGTGGACAAGTTTCTTGAGCCGCGGCCATTGCAGGAACGGCCCCAACACCTGGCTGGCGATTCGCCGAGGCAGGCCGCACAACAGCGGCAATTGCGGTGCCCCCAGCAGCAGAAGCGGAGGAACAATCATGGTCAACAGCAGATGCTGCACCATGTGGGCGGTCAGCAGGAAAGAGGCAAATGCATCCAGCGGTGAAGCGAGCGAGAAATAGATCGCTGCCAG
>DASTFP010000087.1:0-4697 GCA_035719865.1 Terrimicrobiaceae bacterium
GGCTTTTTGATCGAGGAGCGCATCGCGGCCAATGAACGCGCTCTTGGTCAAGTCCACGAAGGATCCAAGCCCTGCCTCAAGGGGGGTGTGATCGGGCGAAAGATCGGAACCGTTCAGCGGATAGCACATTTCAAGGCGCAGGGTGTCTCGCGATCCCAGCCCGCAAGGCTTGGCACCCGCTGCCAGAAAGAGATCCCAGTAGTTCCCGGCCAGATCGGCCGGAACGATCGCTTCAAATCCCTTCTCGCCCGTGTAGCCCGTCGTCGCCACAAAGGCGCGTGTGCCACAGGCTCCGGATTGTAAGCTTTGAACGGGGGAAGGACTAACGGCCGAAAGTTCGACGATGCGGTTTCTCCGCTCCTCCCACGCCATAGAGAACACGTTTGCGAAGACTTCCGGAGAGCGGGGGCCCTGGACCGCAAGAGCGGCGTAGGCGTTGCTGCAATTGAGGAGCTCGAAGGAATTGGGATCGCCGCCGCGGGTCGAACTGATTTCGCGATGTTTACTTAGCCAGGCGAAGTCTTCGTCAATCTTAGCAGCGTTGACGATCAACAGGAATTCCTGCTCTCCCGTGCGATAGACGATGAGGTCGTCGATTATCCCTCCACGCTCGTTGAGCATGAGGGTATAGTGCGCTTCGCCGATATCGAGGTTGGTTGCGCGATTCGTCAGCAAGATATCAAGCCATTCAGGAACTCCCGGACCTCGGACGAAGAATTCACCCATGTGCGAGATATCGAAAACCCCGCAGGCCGCCCGCACCGCCTTGTGCTCATCAAGGATGCTCGAATAATGTACCGGCATTTCCCAACCCGCGAAATCCACCATTCGACCCCCGGCCGAGACATGCCTGTCGAAAAGAGGGGTGCGATGGCTCATCGCTTCTTTTTCTGGTCGTCGAAATTCAAGTAGGTGTAGGCACTCAGACTCTTTTCGTAGTCATCGAGCAGGCGCATCGCATCACTTGGCCTGAGCCGGTCGCTCTTGATGGCGGCATCCACCTGGCCCTTCATTCTGCGCGCAAGCTCATTGGTATCCCACTGCGTCAGCGAAAGAACTTGACCAATGGTGCTGCCGGGAAGGACCTCTTCGACGTAGTAGCCGCGATCCTCATCCTCGTCCAGGTAGATGTGCATTTCGTTCACGCGGCCGAACAAATTGTGCATATCGCCCATGATGTCCTGATAAGCTCCAACAAGGAAGAACCCGATGAAATAGGGTTCTCCAGAAATCCACCGGTGCAACGGAAGCGTTTCCTTCACGTCCTGCAAATCCACAAATTTGCTGACCTTGCCGTCCGAATCGCAAGTAATGTCGACGATCGTGGCATTCCGGTCGGGGAGTTCGTTCAGCCGATGCAACGGCATCACGGGGAACAGTTGACCCAGAGCCCAGTGATCGAGCAGGGATTGGAACACGGAGAAATTGCAGAGGAACTGGTCGCCAAGCGCGACCTCCATCTCCTTGACCTCTTCCGGCACGTAGCGCATTCCTTGAAACATTCCGACCACCGCACTGGCGATCTGCCAGTAGACAGTTTCGACCCGGGCCTTCTCGCGCAGGTCAAGGAGACCCAAGTCAAACATCGACTGCGCGCGCTCGCGGATTTCCTGCGCGTCGTGCAGGTTCTCAAGCCGGTTCTTTCGGCCAAGATTCTCGTAGATTTCGATAATGTCATGAACGATCTGAGGATCGTCGGACGCCGCCTCGACTTTCTCGCCGTTGCGGCTCTTCTCTATCGACCCAAAGGCTTCGACGATCAGAACCGAATGGTGCGCAACGATCGCGCGGCCGCTTTCGCTCACGATGGTCGGGTGCGGGACAGCCTCGGTATCGCATACCTCCATGATGCTATACACGATGTCGCGGGCATATTCGTTAAGCGAATAATTCGTGGAGCTGTCGAAAGTCGTGCACGATCCGTCGTAATCCACCCCGAGTCCTCCGCCAACATCGAGATAACCCAGCTCATGTCCCATCTTATAAAGCTTGGAATAAAAGCGGGCCGCTTCCTTCGTCGCGCGCTTGATCGTACCGATGTCTGGGACCTGCGACCCAACGTGGAAATGAACCAGTTTCAGCGCGTGGGCAAGCCCGGAACGGGCCAGCAAATCGCTGGCCGCGACCAGCTCCGCAGTCGAAAGACCAAATTTTGCGTTTTCGCCACCGCTGGTCGCCCACTTTCCGGCGCCTTTCGACAGCAGGCGAACGCGAAGTCCGATGAAAGGCTCGACTTGCATTTGCGAAGCCACCTTGAGGATATGCGTCAACTCCTCAACCTTTTCGACGACCAGAATCACGGTCTTTCCAAGCTTCCGCCCAAGCAGCGCGTTGCGGACGAAAGTGGTGTCCTTGTAGCCATTGCAAATGATCAGACTTTCGGGATCATGATGAAGCGCGAGCGCGGCCATCAATTCCGGCTTGCTCCCTGCCTCAATGCCGAAGTGCCAGGGTTTGCCAGCATCAAGGATCTCCTCAACGACCTCGCGAAGCTGGTTGACCTTGATGGGAAACACACCGCGATAGACGTTGCGGTAACCCATTGTTTCGATCGCCTCACCAAACGCCTTGTTGATCGTTTCCACACGATCGCGCAGCAGATCGTGAAAACGCACTGTGAGGGGGAAGTCCAGTTTGCGCTTCCTGGCCTCCGCCACAATTTCCATCAGGTCGATCTTCTGCTCGTTCGAGCGGTTGGGGAGAACGACAACGTCTCCTTTCTTGTTAACCGTGAAATATCCCCCGCCCCACCGGTCCACGTTGTAGAGGGCAATAGCGTCTTCTCGGCCGAAGTCAGGCATGGTCGCGCGGAAATATCAGCGGGAGTTCAGAAAATCCAACCCACATTTTCGCCGATGGCGAAAAAAAGCCAGTTGTGTTTTCATTACTCGGAAAGGGAATGAAGACGGCCCAAATGATCGAGAGCACCGAAAGGATTAACCCATGATGCTGTTTGAACTCGGGTGGCAGCTTCTCGTAATCCTTCTGCTCGTCTGTGCCAACGGATTCTTCGTGGCAGCGGAGTTCGCAATCGTGAAGATCCGCGCCAGCCAGCTCAAGCCGCTGCTCAAAACCGGGGACTGGCGTGTTCCAATGGCCCTCCGCGCGGTGAACAACCTCGACGCATGCCTTTCGGCGACCCAGCTCGGAATCACCCTCGCCAGCCTTGGCCTGGGCTGGCTGGGAGAGCCGTTCCTGGCTCAGTGGCTTGTGCCGCTATTTGAGTGGCTCGGCGTCACAAGCCACAGGGCGCAACACTCGCTATCGTTCGGCGTTGCCTTCACGATAATCAGCTTCCTGCACATTGTTCTCGGTGAACTTGCGCCAAAATCGCTCGCCATTCAGCGTCCGCGCGGGGTTTCGCTTTGGATCGCGGCGCCGCTCCTCGTCTTCTACTACATCTTCTTCCCTTTCATCTATGTTCTAAACGGAACGGCGAACATGTTCCTACGCTGGGCGGGACTGGAGCCGGCGTCCGAAAGCGAGCACGCGTTCTCTCCCGACGAACTCGAATACGTCTTCAGCCATTCGCGGCATGTCCACCCGGGAGATGCGCTCATTAACAAAATCATGGTGCGCTCGCTGCGTCTGCGTGATGTGACAGCGCAGCAGATCATGCTTCCCCGCACCAAAGTCGTCGCGCTTTGGGTAGACAAGAGCATCGACGAAAATCTTAGAATCGCTCAAAAGAGCGGCCATAGCCGTTTTCCGGTGTGCCAGGAATCCTTGGATAATGTGCTTGGCATGATCCTCATCAAGGAATGGCTCTGGCAGATTCAGGCATTGGGCGAAAAGTGCTCCTTTCAGCCCCTCGTCCGTCCTATGCTCACCTTCTTCCAGCAGACCCCTTTGCCCACAATGATGGAGCTCTTTCGCTCGTCGCGCCGGCACCTTGCAGTGATTATCGACACAAACGAAGCGATGCTTGGAATCGTTACCTTCGAGGATGTGCTCGAGGAAATCGTTGGAGAAATCCGAGATGAGCTGGACATCGAAAGAGGTCCGATCTTCGAACAAACAGAGAATTCGATCGTCGTCGATGCCTCCTTGCCTCTTCGGGAGCTCCGCGCGGAGACCGGCTGGAATTTTGAGTATCAACCGCGCGAAAACGTCGGCGCCTGGGTGACCCGACTGGCGGGACGGACCCTCCAACGGGAAGAGAGCCTTCGGCTGGGCGAGTACGAAATTACCGCGCTGCAGACCCATGCTTCGGGTCTGCGAAGAGTGCGCATCACCCGTTCGTCTGCGGAAGAACTCAAAGCCCTCCAGGCCGGAGAGAAGCTCGCTTGAGTGGACCGGAAAGCGGCCTCGAGGGTTGCCACCCAGGCGGTGCCGCCGCGCCGGCTTGTCGCGGGAACAGTTCTTGCGCCCAACCGCGAATTGTGACTTATTGCGTCCCGAATTCCAAAGTTGGCCACTCGTGGCACAGGTCTCCAGGTCCGCTGAGAACCCGGCTCTGAGACTTGGCTCTGAGCAACGAAGGCAGTTTCGGGTTGGTAGCTCAACGGTAGAGCAGCGCCCTTTTAAGGCGTTGGTTGAGGGTTCGAGTCCCTCCCAACCCAAGCCATGTAAAACACACAAAACCTGATGCTTAGATGAATTAACAGCAGTTGTTACCTGCCGTTAATAAATTCGTTTCGTGCACCAAAACGCACAAAAAGACACAGAAATGCGTGGCAGTAATTGGCAGTAGCTCC
>DASTFP010000088.1:0-3153 GCA_035719865.1 Terrimicrobiaceae bacterium
CGACGACGCCGTGAGGAATCCGGCGTGGCGCCCCATGACAACGCCGATCAACACTCCGGAGAGCGCACGATTGTCAAGATTCAGTCCAATGAACGCCTGGGTGACGAATCGCGCCGCCGAACCAAAGCCCGGACAGTGGTCGTTGAGGAGCAGGTCATTGTCGATCGTCTTTGGGATATGAATCGCGCGAAAATCGTAGCCTGCTTCCTCCGCCTGCTGGTTGACGATCTGTACGGTATCGGAGGAGTCGTTTCCTCCCACGTAAAAGAAATAGCGGATGTCATGCTTTCGCATCACTTTGAACATCCGCGCGCAGTACTCCTGGTCGGGTTTGTCCCGCGTCGAAAGAAGCGCAGACGAGGGCGTCTGAGCCACGCGCTCCAGGTTGTGCGTGGTCTCTCGGGTCAGGTCCAGGAACTCCTCCTTGACGATTCCCTGGACGCCATGAATGGCGCCATAGACGGCTTTTACCTGCGTGAACTTCCGTGCTTCCAGCGTCACTCCGACGACGCTCTGATTAATTACGGCAGTCGGGCCACCGCCTTGGGCGACGAGCACCTTGCCTTCCAATCTACTCATAGGGCGGGAGATGTGTAGCGTACCTGGCGCTGGGTGCAAGACGGCGCTTCAAGGAAATGAAAAGAAATGACGGATTCCCCTCAGGGGTGGGAGCCATCAGCGATGGAAGTTCGATTCCGCCCGGCGGGAATTCGAACTTGCAGTCTTCCTTTTCTTCGCATCTAATCCGGGTTGCTGCCAATTCCCCCCATTCGACAGCTCATGGCCGCAAGACCCATCATAATGGAAAACTGGATGCTTCACAAAAGCGATGCCGGGCTTCGTTGCGTGGGTTCGATCCGAAACCACCAGAAGTTCCCGGATGGTTCGTTCGTCCGCACGTCTGTTGTCGTTGCGAGATTCCCGGGCGGAATCGTTACCGAGAATGGCTCGGCATATATGCTTGGCAACAAGCACCCCCAGAACGGTGCTCAATCTCAGGGTCTCTATTTGTCGTTACCGAATGCCGCGACGGCGAAGCAGCAAAAGGTCGGCCCAAAACCTTCCGGATCGTGATTCGGACTGAACCTCTGTGGCGGGCTCAGGGCTGACCTCAGGAAAATCGAGTATCAAAGGCTGGGCGCCACAGACCCCCATTACCTTGGTTTCTCCAATTGAGCAGCAATAGCGGCGGCTTAGATGACCATGCAGCCAATACCGCGGCTTGGCCGTATGCAAATAGGAATCGAACGCGTCAAACCCGCGATGAATGTAGTCCGTGGGAGAAACCAGCCCGCCATCCAATGCCGCGCTCGGTGGTGGTGCGTGGGATATGAACAGGTCGACGGCGGGCATTTTGCGCAGGAACTTGGTGACCTGCCGCTCGGTGTAATGGTTCGGGGTATCCTTCTTATAGCTTGGTCCGCCCCCGCATCCGCCCAGACGCAGGCCCCTAAATAGAACGGAGCGCGCGTGGAGGCTCTCGAAGGCGACTACCTGGTCCGGGTCGTGATTTCCAGGCACGCCGAGCCAAGGAATGCCGTGCGTCATATAGGCGATGTAATCGAGTGTGTCGTCGTTGATATCACCCAGCGTAATCACCAGATCGTATGATTCGGGAGGCAGCTGCGGCATGTGGAAGCTGTCCGGCGAATGGATATCAGCTATCGCGTAGATGCGAAGTTGCTGAGCACTCATGACCGTAGTTCAGCATGTGCCGGGACGATGGCAAATGCCAGAAGTTTTCTCCAGGTAACGGCCGGCTCACGAACTGGGGCACGGGCAATTTCCAGTTGCGGTCGGACAGGGCCTGTCCTAGCGTTCTGCTATCAGCATCTGCCCTGTCACAGACGTGCATCACCTGCAAAGGAGCTCTTATGGACTTGGTTCGGACGAGGGACGCTGAAACGCAACCGGAAACTCCGGGGGACCAATCGGTGTTGCAGCTTTAGAGCAAATTGCCATGCCACAAACGAACGAATCAGCAAAGGAAGACTTTCAGCGAGCGCGCCTGCGCGCCGATCTGGAGAAGATTGTTGGCTCAGTAACGGGAAAACCGGCAGACCTCCTCTCGTTCGAGGAGGTGCGAAGGAAGGTGCGCGGCGTGCGTGGGAATCGGCGCATTCTCAAGGATGTGCCGCTGGACTCAATCGTCGGAAGCGTCGGCCGCTACGACGATTTTACGCGCGATTTCCTTCCGCTCCGCGACAGCGACAAGGAGCGGTGGGCTCGAGTCGAGCATCTCGCCAGACAGGAGGCCGGCCTGCCGCCGGTCGACCTCTTCCAGATTGGTGACGCGTATTTTGTGAACGATGGCAATCATCGTGTGTCCGTTGCCCGACAGAATGGGCAAACACATATCGAAGCTTATGTGACGCCCGTTCACACCAGGGTGCCGCTGTCTCCGGATATCGAACCGGATGAGCTCATTCTGAAATCTGAACTCGCGGATTTCCTGGAATGCACGCGGCTCGATTATCTGCGGCCGGGCGCCGATATCTCCGTTACCTGTCCGGGAGCTTATGCGGATTTGATCAAGCATATCGAAGCACACCAGTATTTCATGGGCCTCGATCAAAAGCGGGACATTCCTTTTGAGGAAGCGGTGACACACTGGTACGACACCGTGTTCCTGCCAGTCGTCGAGATCATTCGGAAAGGGGAAATTCTTTCCGAGTTTCCCAAACGCACGCATGCCGATCTCTATCTCTGGATCCTGAGGCATCGCGCTGAGCTCGAGAAACAGCTCGACTGGGAGGTTCGCACAGAGACCGCCGCGGCCGATTTTACGGCACAGCATAGCAAGGAACCGGATCGAGTGCTCAGCCGTTTCGGAAGAAAAATCATAGAGAAAGTCATCCCGCCGGTGCTCGACGCCGGACCGCCGGTCGGCGACTGGCGACGTGAGCGCCTTGCGGCACGGGAAGACGGATCGATGTTTATCGATCTTCTGGTCGCGGTGGACGAAGGCGCGGAGGCTTTGAACGGATTGGATCTCGCTCTTCAAATCGCGCGCCTCGAAGGCGCGATCGTTCACGGCCTGCATCTGGTATCTTCCGCAGACCAAGTCGATGGCGAACGAGTGCGGGCACTCAGAGTTGCTTTTAATCGCACCTGCCATGCGGCAGGAATTCCTGGGCGCCTCGCCGTTGACGT
>DASTFP010000089.1:0-2306 GCA_035719865.1 Terrimicrobiaceae bacterium
GGCATGGATCCTGCTCGACGTCCTGGATGGTTTTGCGACCCGGCGAATGCAGCAGCTGGAGCAAACGATTCGGACCGCCACGTCGCTTGGCGGGAGGCAGTTCTGGACCAAGCTCGAGGGAGAGCTGGACAAGCTCGCCGACGGCAGGGCGGATATTCCGCCGGAGAAGAAAGCGAAGATCCTCTCTCAGATCAAAGCAGTCTCGGACCGGTGGCGGCCGTTCCTGCAGGAAGCCGCCGCGGCGATCGAGGGCGACGCGAACAAGCCACAGAAGTGATGCGGCTGCGACGTTTCCCAACACCTCCGAAGCGAACTTCGGAATCCAACGGGCGCTGGCAACGTTTGCCGTGCGGTCTTTGGATCTGAAGGTCCGAACTCACTTCGCGCTGCAATGGCAGGAACTTCAAATCGATCGCCCGAGGCCTCAGCCGCAATCCCATTCGTTCGCGATGACGAAGACGCGCCCGGGCTGAACGCGGCCGCGCGGGTTCACCAGCACGCCGGTGAGAAATTCGCCCTCCTGCCTGGTCTCGATCAGCGACCAGGATGTCCCGATGAATGCCGGCGGCGCCCAGTTCGGATCGACGTCGTTCACGTTCTTGGTGCGCAGGATCTTCGCGGCGTTGGTCTTCGGCGCGCAGCTCTGCTCCGCCCGCGCAGGGAGCGAGGACAATGCGACGCATGCGCAGGCGAGCAGCGCAATTGGCCAGCCGACGATAAGGTGCCGTTGAGTCCAATGGTGTCGGTAAGGATCATGCCCGGCTTTGTCGGGCTTGAACCGCCGAATACTGCCAGACCTGAGATACTCACCAAGACTCGAGAAACTGGTCATCAATAAACCATTCGAGTGCCGTTCGGCTGTCGTTCGGTCGCCATCCTTTCGGCCAATGCGTGAGGGCCTATGTTGTAGTGCGGCGGTCCTTCTATGCGGCAAAGCGGAAACCCGCTGGTGCGGAATTGGGGGAAGCATGGCAACCGTGGATATTACCGACGTACGGCCCAGCGGAAACAGCTTTGCTGAGGGCAGGCTGAATCCGCCAGACGAGGTTTGGGCGCCCCCTCTGGCGCCAAATGGAACGACGGCTGCCGGGCGTGATCTTCTGCGCGAAGAAACTTTTCGCCCCGTAGCTGGGGGCGAGGATTCTTTTGAACCTGAGGCTCCTTTCGAGCCTCTTGAGCCAGATAATCTATACGAAACAAATCCATCCGAAACGTTTGGAGCCCGCCGAAAGTTGATTGCCGGCACTGCAATCATTGCGGCATTGGGCGTTGCTGGGCTCACGTACTTCTTCCTGGCCTCGCCAGGCGCGAAGGTACCCGCGGAAACCACGGAATCCTCTCCAATAGCGGCGCAATCGTCATCCGAGACTCCGGTGCAGCCGGCTCCTACTGTGCCTGAGCCATCTCGCGGAGCGTCCGGTGTGGTTCCTCCCGCTTCCGTCACCGAGGCTTCGCCCCAAGTTGCTCCAAGTGCTGTGACGCCCCAAACGACCTCCGCGGCGCAGAATCGGGATTTTGTCTTTTTGCAGCGTCCCGGCGTAAACATCAGGTCTGCACCTTCCGGAAACGCGCCGGTTCTTGGCTCCGCCCCCAAGGGCACGCGGTTCACAGCGACAAGCCGGGAGGGGGACTGGGTCCAGGTCGAGAACACCGGCTTGAAGGGCTGGATCAGTTCCCAATTTCTGGGGCCTAACAGGCCCCAATAACGGCTTAGGCCTGTCACGCGAAAAAGCCCGCACCAGGCGCCCGCCAGGTTCCGAGTATTTCCGCGGCAAGCCAACATTTGTCTGCGGCTTTCGTCGATCGCTTTCTCGGAAGAGGTGTGCGAGGCGCTCAGGTTGTGCCGGAGAAGCAAGCCACGTCGGCTCCCGCGCTACGACGTGCATGTCAGGGAGTTCACGGTGCCGTCCTTGCTGATGATGGGTACCGTCTCCAGGATTTTGATTGTCTCAGACGCGTCCGCCCGTCCCCTCGCTTCGTCCTTGCTGGCGCGTCTTCGATTACGTCCTTCGTGATCCGCTTGAGCCAGCTACGGCGAACATCTGCCTGATCAGATGATCCAGTTCAGCGTCATTTAGCTTCCGGGAATAGCTGGTGCTGCCGGTAAGGATTGAACTTACGACCTCTCCCTTACCAAAGGGGCGCGTAAGTTTGCGCATCTATTTGATCCTCCGTAGGTTCCCGACTTCTCCGACTCGCTTGGTGCTGATTTGGTGTCCCACGCTGCAAGGCCAGCGGCGATCGACGGCGCCAGTTGGGACACGTTCACGTGCGCGTAGCGCAGCACCATCCGCTCCGACTTCCAT
>DASTFP010000090.1:0-14851 GCA_035719865.1 Terrimicrobiaceae bacterium
TCCCGCTGCCGCCATTTGTGACCGAGCCGCCCAGAGGCCGCGTTTCCACTCTGCAAAGCCACTGCCCAGATCATCGCCCACCTCAGTTCGCAGCTTTTCCTCCTCCTCGATTACTTGGTAGGCGTCGAAACCCAGGGATTCCGCGCCCATGGCATAGCCGTCCTGAAATTCATTGTTGCGATTTCCAAGGGCATTCGCCTTGTCGCTCTTGCCGTAGATACTGAAATGATTCCGGCCGGCAGTGTCTTCAATCATGGCAGGGGCCTCGGAAAATTCGCGATTGAAGGTCACCCCACCAGGAAGAGCGCCCGCGTCTCGGCGAAGCGCAATCGGTACGCGCGGATGCGTGGATACAGATGATCGATAAGGGACCGGGGGGCATTTGTGACTTCTAGGCATTCTACGAGCAAGGGTTGTAAACTTGCATTTGTGGGAGAAACATTTCGAACCCGCAATCGCCGCCGAAGAATGCCGGCGTTACCTCGGTCCAATGGCCGGCGCCATTTTCCTCCAGAAGAGGCGGCGGAAGAACGCGACCGGTTTCCAGCGCTGAGCGAAAAGACGACGACAGACGGCGAACCCATCGCGGTGCGGCGATCGTCACTCCGGCGATATCGATTTATGACGAGATAAGAAGCGAAACTCCGAATCTCAACCAATCTCCCCAAGCCGGGCAATCAGCAAGTCGGCGACAGCAGCCCCGGATGCCGGATTCTGTCCTGTGATGACGCGGTTGTCTTCAACCGCAAAGGCAGCCCAAGGCTTGTCAGCCCTTTGGTAATCAGCCCCGCGAGCCACCATCTCAGATTCAGTGAGATAAGGGACATGCTTGTCCAGTTCTGCAAGTTTTTCTTCCTCATTGGAGAAGCCCGTGACCTTCTTGTCTTTGATCAGCAGGCTGCCATCGGACAACTTAATGTTCAGCAAGCCGACCGCGCCGTGGCATACCGAGGAGACGATTCCTCCCTTTTCGTAGATTCGTCTGCTGATGGCTTGCAGTTCCTCGTTATCGGGAAAATCCCAGACCACCCCGTGGCCGCCAGCGTAGTAGATAGCGGCATAGTCGTCGGGATTGATGGCGCTCCGGGCGAGCGTCGTGCCAAGACGGTTCATAAAGGCCTTGTCTTGATACCACTCCCAGTCGACTGGCTCAGCCATCGCAAGACTGTGTGGGTCGATGGGCGTGTACCCGCCTTTCGGACTGACAAAATCGACGGTGTAACCCGCAGCTTCGACCCTCTTCACAAAGTGAACAGCCTCACCAAGCCACAAGCCGGTGGGGCGACTCAGGTTTGGGTATTTTTCAAAGCTCGTTACAACGACAAGGATTTTGTTTTTCATCGCGTGGTTTGGCCTTCTTGCAGCTTGAGCGCCTCACCGTGCTGCGTCAAGGTGGCCGGGCTGCTTTCGACAGCGGACTTCATGGTGAAGAGCGCGCGAGAGACTTACGCTGGGCGGAAGCCGGGCAAACAACAACAGACGACCAGCCGCGGAGACCGCCGGGTGCTCAAGCTCCTCGGCCAGGCGGTAGACCCAATCGATCAGCGTGAACTATTGACCGCCGCTTCGGAGAATTCCGTCGTCACGCTCAAATGCGCCGCGGCGATATCGTCGAGTTCAGCAAGGCTCTCCACGTGGGCCAACTGATCGCGGAGCCGCGCACTTCCCGGCATGCCGCGCGTGTAAGCCATAAGCCGGGACCGCATGGCCTTCATGGCCATTCCCTCGTCACGTCTCCAGAGAATCTCATTGGAGCAGTGGTCTCGAACCAACCACCATCTTTCCTCCAGGGAAGGCGGAGGTGGGGCGTGGCCAGCATCCAAGGCGGCGCGAACTTGCGAAAAGATCCACGGCGAGGCCATTGCCGCGCGTCCGATCATTATACCCGCCACGGCAGTTTCGCGGTGCCGCCTCAAGGCATCCTCGGCACTGGCGATGTCTCCGTTGCCGATCACGGGGATTCCGACCGCGGATGCGACCTCGCCGATCACCGACCAGTCGGCGCGTCCGGAATAGCCTTGCTCCTTCGTCCGGCCATGCACGGCAAGGCGGCAGATGCCACTCCCCTCGAGAATGCGCGCAGTCGTTAGCGCATTGATGGACCTCTGGTCCCATCCGATGCGGATCTTCGCGGTCACCGGGACGGGATGCGCGGCGCGAACGACAGCAGCCGCCACGCGCGCCAGCAACGGGCAGTCCTTCAGGAGGGAGGAACCACCATTCTTGCAAACGACCTTGTTTACCGGGCATCCGAAATTGAGATCGAGAAAGTCCGGACGCACCCAATCGATCACGGCCCGCGCCGCCTCTGCCAATCGTCCGGGCTCCGCCCCGAACAACTGGACACCCACCGGGCGCTCGTCTTCCTGAAAGTCGAGGTAATATTTTGTCCGCGAATTGCGATGCAGGATGCCTTCCGCCGACACAAACTCACTTGTGACAACGTCCGCTCCCCTCGCCTTGCAGATTCGGCGGAAGACCGTGTTGGTCACCCCGGCCATTGGAGCCAGAAACAAAGGGAAATGCGCGGGCATCGATTCAGCATGGTTCGGTCGGGAATCTTGGTTGTGCAAGGATTTTTGCCCGAACCGAATCAGCTGGACGCCCGGCGGGACGGGCTGTTAGGGCAGTCGAAATGTCGGTGCTCGAGATGTTTTTTGCGCCCCTGCGTTGGATTGGAAAGACGCTGCTTCGCGTCCCGTTTCGCGAAGTCTGGCTTTCCGTCGCGCTTTTACTGGTGGTCGGCGAGAACTACCCGTTCTCGGACTTCCCGATGTATTCGAGCCTTGAAGAGGAATCGGTCTACTTCGCCGTGAGGACTGGACGCGATGAAACGCTCGCCTTCGCCACGAGTTTTCGCTCGCGGGCGTCCTTTGTTCCCAAGGCGCTCAAGGCAGAACGCAGAAAGCTCGAAAAGGCTGGCCTTAGTCAGGATCTCGCGTCGGCGCAGGCCGGGCAGAATGTTCTCCGCTACCTCCTGGGAAGAGCCGAACCGCAGAAAAGAGAGGAACTCCTGAAAAATGGTCTGAAGTTGGTCGAGGTGCGAATCTCGGTTGCCGGATCGCGACTCCAAGAGACAGAGAAAGTATTGGCAGAGATTTCTCCCCAATGAAATTCGACAGCCAGGTTGTCCGGCACAGCGGATGGGAGATGGCTTTGATGCGCATCGCGTTCGCCGTGATGGTTTGGCAGAGCATTCCGATCTTCTTCTATCAAACCGCGCTGCCCCACCCGACTGGCATGGCTCATTTCGTCGACCTGAGATTCCTGACGAATCCGGATATTCTCGGTGTCCTTCGCGGAGTGCTGGCCGTGGCACTCCTTTTCTATGTGGCTGGCCTGTTCGTGTTTCTTTCGCTGGGCTTCATGACTTTCCTGCTCGTCGCGTGCGGGTCCTTCGATAACTCGCAGGGGGCCATCAACCATTCCTTTCAGCCCCTGGCCCTGGCCGCGCTGGCGCAGTGGGTGGTCGCAGGCTTTTTCGCCATCCGGGCGCGGATGGCAGAAAATAGAGCTTTCTTCCCCGTCGCCGGTTGCGAGACCCATCGCTACCTGGTTCACGCGGCCAAGGTCGCCCTCGTTTCGTGCTACGTGACCTCGGCCTTCACCAAACTGGAGAGAAGCGATGGAGAATGGATCAATCGGACGCCCAATCTTGCGGTCGCGATCGCCAAGACGAACGCAAAATCCTACCTGAATGCCTTCGAGCCGACTCAGCACTGGGCAAGGACCGCGCCCGCGCTCATTATCGATCATCCGAACCTGACGCGAGTTTTCTTTGGCTTTGGCCTTGCTCTGGAGATGCTTTCTTTTCTCGCGCTGCTGGGAAGGTGGCCGGCAGTGGCGATCGGGGCAAGCATCATTGCGATGCATCACATGGTCTCCCAGGTCATGGATCTTCATTTTGCCATCTTCGAGAAGCTGGCCTTCATATTCCTCGTCAATGCCCCCTGGCTGATCGCATGGGCCCTCCTAAAACTCTGGAAGCTTGGACCCGGACGGATCGGCGGGCGCAACTTCAGTCAAGACGGCCAAACGAGCGACCCAGCATGACGGACACTTCCCGCTGAATGGCAGGAATGCTTTCCAGCGAAAGGTTGGGATTAGCAACGACAAAGCTGTCTCCCGTCAACGTGTGCTCATAAACAAGAAGACCGGCATCTCGCGACTCAATGGGCCTAAGAATCCGCTTCCTTTCGAGCATCAGAGCAAGGATGAAGCGCGCCTTTGCCGAGGCAGGGTCTCCCTCCGCAATAAGACGCCGAAGCAGGCTTTCAGCGTCGTCTTTCGGCAAGGGGTCGGGCGCCGGCGGCGGCGGCGGTTCGTACTTTGAACGCCAGAAGGAAAACGGCTGGATGTTTTCGTTACGGCTTGCCCAAGCCTCCTCACTAATGTCCTCGCGACGGAATCCCTCCCCGTCCCGAAAGAGGAGCGTGTAAAAATTCTCTCCCTCCTTGAATTGTCGCCCCGTGCGAGCGCAACAGTGCGCGCGGGACCGGATTTCCCACTCGCTTTCCATCGTCAACTCATCCAGGGGAGCTTAATCTTCGGAAATTCCCGATTAGTTGACCGAAGCCAAAGCAGGGCAAAGCCCAGCAAGAAATAGACCGCAATTGGACCCCAGGTGGCGAGCCCGGGCGAAATCCGATTTCCCTTGCCCAGGGCCACGAAGAGGCTGCTGAAAAATACGAGGGAAAAGAAGAGCCCGATCGCAGCCGCCACTCCACCGAGAATCCCACGGCGCGAATAGACGATACCGAGCGGAGCGGCGATGAACACCACAAGCAGGCAAACCCATGGCAATGCCCATCGGTAATGAAGTTGTGTCCGATAGGGAGCGAGCCGAACTTCGGGAAAGTCCTTGTTGAAGACGAGGTAATCCTCGAGCTCCGGCACGGAGAGGTAATCGGGGTTCATCACGGAACTGGCGATCCTCCACGGCGTCTCACGCCATCCCTCGATCTCTATCTCGTCGTGCAGCTCCGATTTCGAAATTCTGCCGTCCGCATCAACTTCGACATAGCGCGCCCGTTGCAAATTCCAGGTTTTCGTCAAGTCATTGTAGACGGCGTCCCGCGCGTACCATTGCTTGACGATATTCCCGTCGGCATCCTGCTGGACTATCTGCACATCCAGGAGCCGTTGACTTTCGGCGTAGACCTTGCGGCTGAACCAGGTTCGCAAGTCTTCTCGATTTCGATAAAGGTGACCTGACAGGCCAACCTCAGTAGTCTTGCCGCGCTTGATGTCCCTGATCATCCGCTTCTTGATCATGGCGGCATGCGGAGCGCTTTCGTAGTTGAAATAGGCTGTGACCGCTGTGAGCACCAGGCCCACTCCGACCAGCGGGACGAGGAGGCGAACGACACTCACGCCCGCTCCCAGCATCGAGATGATCTCATTCGATCGAGACATGGACGTCAGCGAATACAAAAGGGCCAGGAGCGCCCCGATCGGAAGAGAGATAACAATGATCTCAGGTATCTGCGACTTGTAGTATTCGAGCAGAAAATCAAAACCTGCCTTGCCTTGGAGAAAATCCGGGAGATTGTCGCTCAGGTCGAAAATGAACCAGATGGCGATAAAGCCGAGGAAGCAGTAGACAAACGGCAACGCGAACTTCTGCAGCACGTAACGGTCGAATATTCTCATCAGTCGCGAACCATAAATCAGTAATGGCCAGCCTTGATTCCGTCAACAGGTCAGCATTGGTCTCATGATCTGTCTCCGGGAAGATTCCGATGGCGCGATGGGCAGCTCCTTCGAGCGGGAGGTCGCGAGGATTTTTGCTCCGGATGGCCTTCTCTCATCTGCTTCCAACTATGAATACCGCCCCGAGCAGCAACGCATGGCTTGCGAGGTGGCACGCGCGCTCCAGACAGACGGTCATCTTGTCGTCGAGGCTGGAACGGGAGTGGGAAAGTCGCTGGCGTATCTCATCCCGTCAGCCTTGCATGCCGTTCGAACCAGGCGCAAAGCGGTCATTTCGACTCACACCATTGCTCTCCAGGAGCAGCTCATGTACAAGGATATCCCGCTCGTCCAGAAACTGCTCCCTGTCGAGTTCGAAGCTGTCCTGCTGAAGGGACGGCATAATTTCCTTTGTGGAACCCGGCTTGAGCGTGCGTTCTCGCAGGCCAGTGACCTTTTCACTTCCGGGCAACGCGCCGAACTTGATCGAATCCGCGAGTGGAGTTTCACGACGAGCAATGGGTCGCTTAGCGATTTTGAGGAGCAGCCCGACCCGGAGGTCTGGGAGGAAGTGCGAAGCGAGCAACATGTCTGCACTCAGAAGGGCTGCGCCAGGAACCCGCGCTGCTTCTATCAGGCGCTGCGCCGCAGGGTGCAGGCGGCGGACCTTGTCGTGCTCAATCACGCCCTCTTCTTCACGCTCGTTGGAAGCCAGAGCGAAGCCGAGGATCGCGAAGAAGGAGTTCTCTTCGCCAAGGACTTCGTCATTTTTGACGAGGCGCATACGATCGAGGATGTCGCCTCCCGCCATATTGGGATGGAGATTTCCCAGCTCGGGTTGCGGCGTAGCCTGCAGCGCCTCTATAACCCCCGCTCGAAGAAAGGCCTCTTCCAAGCCATGAAAAACGGACCGGCCTGCAGTGCGGTCGCGGACCTGATCCCAAAATCCGACGCCTTCTTCGACCGCGTAGCCGCTTGCTGCTCCTTCAAGCGCGGACGTGTCTTCCGCGTTCGGGACGCCGGCCTCGCAGATTCCTCCCAGCTGAGCACGGGCCTCGCCCGCCTGACCGAGCTCCTCAAAATCGAGGCCGGAAAGCACAAGGAAGATGATCGGGCGAGCGAACTGCTGGAAGCGGCGGGTCGTCTGCGCGAAACCCGGCTGTCCATCGAGGACTTTCTCCAGCTCGAGCAGCCTGACCATGTCTACTGGGTCGAGCAGTATGGCCGCCGGGAGGCGCTTTGCGCGCTCCACGCTGCGCCGGTCCATCTTGCGGAGATTCTGCGGCGCATGCTCTTTCGAGAAGATACCTGCGTCGTGCTCACCAGTGCCACGCTTTCGGTGGGGGGAAGCGATCTCGCGTATTTTCGAGACCGCGTTGGAGCCAGCGACGCCCGCCCCAGCCAGATCGGCAGTCCTTTCGACTACCAGCGCCAAATGAGCATCCACTTGGTGAGGAAGATGCCGGAGCCAAAGGATCCCGGCTATGAACCTGCGCTCGAGAAATGGATCGCCCACTTCGCCGACCAGAGCCGCGCGCGAGCCTTCGTCCTTTTCACCAGCTACCAGACAATGCGCGCCGCCGCGCAGGCTCTCGAAGCGCATTTTGCCGCCAAGGGCTGGAACTTGCTCGTGCAAGGAAATGGCATGCCCGCGCACAGAATGGTGCAGGAGTTTCGGCGGAGTTCCGAGAGCATTCTCTTCGGAGTGGACAGCTTTTGGAGCGGGGTGGATGTGCCGGGGGAGGCACTCTCGAGCGTCATTATTACGCGGCTCCCGTTCGTGACGCCCGATCACCCACTCACCGAAGCCAGACTGGAGAGCATCGAGGTGGAAGGAGGTCGTCCCTTCGAGCAATACTCGCTTCCGGAGGCGATTCTCAAACTCCGTCAAGGAGTCGGGCGTCTCATTCGCTCCAAGTCCGACACAGGGACGATCGTCATCCTCGACAGTCGAATTCTCAGCAAACCATACGGACGCGCCTTTCTCCGTGCCTTGCCCGAATGCCCGACCCAAATTCACTAGAGCCTCGGAATGGCAGGAAATTTGGTTGCCTAGGCGTTCTGGGCTGGGTGCTCGCGGCGGCAGCACTAACAATCGCACTCACGTTTCTGCTTTTCTGGCGAATGACTGCGGAAATCACCGACGAAGCTCGCCGCATGGCAGAATCAATCGCCACCGGCTTCAGCCAGACGCTCAACTTCACCCCGCAGATCAGTGTGGATTCCGTTGTCATCGTTACCCCTGATACTCCCGTGCTCGAACTGGCTACCCTGCAAAAACAGGCTCTCGTTCGGCACCGATGGACTCACACATGGCTCTACAGCACGAAAAACCTTGAGCTTGAAGCCACGTTTACCGCCAGGGCGGGCTTCGATCTCAGGGATCCCGTCCGCATCAATATCGATCCACGGACCCGATTCGTCAGCGCGGATCTTCCCCCGCCGAAGCTCCTTTCACTGGGCATGGGCGATGTTCGCGTCCTCCAGGATGAAGACGGGCTCTGGAACAAGCTTACACCTCAGGATCGTGAGCAGGCCTTTCGACTACTCGAGGAAAAAGCACGCAGGAAGTTCGCTGAATCGAAGCTTCTTCCCGAGGCCATGCTGGAGGGCGAGAAGCGCATCCGTGAACTTATCGACCGGACGGCTTGGCCCGCCGCCCTGACGACGAAACCGGCAGAAATTCCCCGATAGCGACCCACGAGGCGCGCCCTTTCGAGGCAAGCGATCTCAAGCCCGGAGGGCGCCTTGCAAAACATCGGCGATCCGCTCCATCTCCGCCCTGGTGTTGTAGAAGTGAGGGCTGAATCTCAACCATTCTCCGCATTCGCGTGCCATGCGCAACGACGCTGTGATTTTCTCCTTCTCGAGCACAGAAAACAGCGCGCTGGGAGCAACGCGGGGGTGCCGGGCGGTGACGATTCCCGACCGCAGAGGCTCATCGCGCGGTGGAGACAGAAACTCGAACCCCATTTGCTCGAGAAGTCCATGCAGATGGTCCCGCACATCGAGGATCGTTGCTGATATTGTGCCGAGCCCGGTCGCCTCAATCATCTCAAGGCTCGCCTTCATGCCATAAACGCCGGCGACATTCAGAACTCCGGGCTCGTAACGCTGCGCGGTCTCGTGAAACTTCATTGTCTCCTGTGCGAGGAATTGGGGTGAATGAATATTCCAGGATCCCAGAAGGGTCGGGCGGCAGAGCTCAAAATGCTGTCTCGCCACGTAAACGATGCCGATGGCCATCGGTCCGAGCATCCATTTGTGAGCATCCGCACTGAGAAAATCCACAAATTTTGCGCTAAAAGGAAACGCGCCGAGGGTCTGAATGGCATCCACTGAGAACAGGACGCCTCGCTTATGGAGCGATTCACCGATCGCATCGACGTCGATTCGCCAGCCGGAAAGATAGTGGCAGGAAGCCAGTGCCACGAGCCGCGTGCGTGAGGACAATTCGCGCTTAACAAGCTCGGGAGTGATGTGCCCGGGTCTCTCCGGCCGGAGTTGGCGAATCTTGACGCCTTGCGAAGTCAGGGCCGTCCAAGGATAAACATTCGAGGGATAGTCGTCGGGGTAACAGACGACCTCGTCGCCTTCGCGCCAAGTGATCCCGTTGGCGAAAAGACTCAGGCCGAGTGATGTGGGGCCAAGTAGCGCGATCTCCGACTTGTCCGCGCCGATCAAGTCCGCACCCAGTTTTCTGGTAGCGTCAATGTCACGAAGCACCTCGCCGAACTCCTGATGGTCTTCGCAGCTGGCACGAATGTAGGAAATCATCGCCTCCGCCGCGCATTTTGGCAGGGGGGTCACCCCCGCATGAGCGACAAAAATCTGGCTCTTCGCGACTGGGAAGCGCTCCAGGCGCTCGGCCTCGCTGGTGAAAACGCTCACGATTTCTTCTCGGCTTCCTCGATCAGCTTCCAGAATCCCTTTGCGCCGCCGAGCTGCTCGTCCTCCTCATCCATTGGCAGGTTCGAGCGGAAGAGGAAATCGCGGATCGTGTTCTTGTGGAGCACGCGATGGATGAGCACGCCCTCGGGATGCTTCTCGAAGTAGATCCGGTAATCCTTGGCGCGGCAACGATAGAGCTTGCGCCCGCCGCGTTGCAGCTGGCCGAAGCGCTTCGTATCCAGCGCTTCCATATCTTCAGGGAGCAAGTGAAACTCCGCCAGCAGATCGAGTTGCAGCTCTTTCGGAAGCGCCGCCATCTCCGCGGCGCTCATCGCATTGAATATCATCTGAAACACTGCCTCACCATACGAGCGGCTACGGGCTGGGAATCAAGACCCGATTGCGCGGCGCCGCAGAAACGATCACATTCCTGCGGGCCTTCGGCTCTGTGAAGATCCGCTCGCCAGCTCGCATGCGAGGCGGATCGCCGCGATCATGCTGTCCGGCCGGGCAATTCCCTTTCCAGCAATGTCGAAGGCGGTTCCATGATCCGGACTGGTCCGCGGAAACGGGAGACCCAGGGTAACGTTGACTCCCTGATCGAAGGCATGGAGCTTAAGGGGTATCAGGCCCTGGTCGTGATACATGCACAAAACGCCGTCGAACTCGCCGGCTGCTGCACGGCAAAAGATGGTGTCCGGCGAATGGGGTCCCGAAACTTCGGCCATGCCTTCCATGCGGCTGCGAAGCGTCTGCACGGCCGGGAAGATGATGCGAATCTCTTCGGAGCCAAGATCGCCCCCCTCACCGGCGTGAGGGTTCAGACCTGCCACTCCGATGCGAGGCAAGACCTTTCCCCGGCGAACCAGGAAATCCGCCAGAAGCCGGCCCACGCGCACGATCTCCGCCGGTTTCAGGAGCCCGGAAACATCAGTAAGCGGAACGTGCGCCGTGACGAGAGCCACCGTGATCCTTCCGCCAGTCAAACACATGGCGTAATCGGTGACGCCGCAGCGCTCGGCAAAAAATTCCGTCTGACCGGGAAACGCAAATCCCGCTTCATGCATTGCTCTCTTGGAGACGGGTCCGGTAACCACTGCCTGAATTTGTCCCGCTTTCGCGAGCGAAACGGCCTCTTCCAAGGCGCGAATCGCATGCTCGGCGGAGGCACCCACCGGCTTTCCAGGCGCGAACGCGTCTGTCGCTCCGATTACGCAGCACTCGACGCCTCGGGGGAACGTAACGCTCTCCAAGGAGGCGCGCACGATTTCCGGCCCGACGCCGGCAGGATCTCCCAGGGTGATCCCGACCCTCACATCCTTCAGGATAGTATCTTGATGTATGCCTTCTGGCGCAGTGTCTCGAGCCAGCGCTGCTGGGCCTTCATGCGTTCCTGCTGAATCAGGTTCTTTTCGATCTCGTCACGAACATCGGTGATTGGCTTGATCGAGGCATTCTTCCGCGCCTCAACCTTCAGAATATAATACGTGTTCTCGATGTTGACGACCGGGCTCACCTCGCCGGCTCGCAGCGAAAACGCGACGTTTGTGAGCTCCTGGTTCAACGTATTCCGCTCAATCCAGCCCCAATCTCCCCCGGCCTGCTGAGTGGTCTCGTCCTCCGAGTACATCTGCGCCATTCGATCGAACTCCGCGCCGGAAGCAACCTTCTGGCGAATCTCTTCCGCGAGATCCTTCTTGCTTCCGACCTCAGGCACGTCGCCCGAGGAACCCTCCCGGATCACAATCATCCGCAATTTCACCTGCTCGGGCGTCGCATAGGCGGCCTTGTTCTTGTCGTAGTAGATCTGAATCTGCGTCGGCGAAATGACGAAATCATTCTCAACCTTCTGCTGACGCATCGCCTGGACGATGACCTTGTCCCGCTCAATTTCCTTGAACCGCGTCAATGTGAATCCCTGCGCCTGCAATGTGCGAACGAACGCGGCCCGATCGCCGCCGAACTCCTGACGAATAATGGCCTGCACGCGATCGTCTATCACGTACTCCGGAATGCTGGCCCCTTTCTCCTGAAGCTTCTTGAACTCCTGAAGAATGAGCTGCCGATCTATAAGGTCCTTTATCGCTGAGGTCCGCATCTCCTCAACCTTTTGTTGGAGCTCGGCACCGCGGTAAAGATCGCGCAGGGAACGTTCGCGAGCCCCCACAAGCTCCCGCACCTGCGAAATCGTCACGACGTCGTTGTTGACGATGGCAGCTATGCCATCGACGACCTCAGCTCTCTGCGGCAGGGCATTTCCGGCGAGAGCGAGTGCCATCATGAAGAGAACAGCAATGCGGGTCATGGGCAGGAAATCGTTTCGAGCTTGGATAGAACCTCGCGCAACCTAGAGTCGGGGTCGGAGGCCGTCAAGCGGGGAAAGCGCCCTTCCTGCTGGAGGAGTTCCCTCCTCTGCGTCAGCATCAGCCTACCCTCACGCGACTCGACCATTGTAATTCTTCGCCGCGCGGCTTCGACACGGATTGTCGCCGCCAGCAACGCGTTCTCGGCCTGGGTGGGAAGCGGCCCGAAACGGTCCCGCCATTCGCCGCCAAGGCGATCGATGGCCTCACGATCCTCGGCCTCGGCAAGACGGCGATAACAAGCGATTCGCGTGCGGGAATCCGCAATATACCCGGCAGGCAGGAACGCCCCGGCCGACTCGCCTGGCGCCCGGCTCCACCGCGCTTCCTCCGTGGTGAGAAAGTCGAGCCGGAGGCCCGCGGGCGGACGCCGTGCGCGCGATTTGCCGGACAAAGTCTCCACGGCCTGTCGCAGAAGCTTGCAGTAAAGATCGAAACCGACGGCGATGATGTGCCCGCTTTGAGCTGTGCCCAATAGGTTTCCAGCGCCACGAATCTCGAGATCCCGCATGGCGACCTTGAATCCGGAGCCCAGCTCGGAGTATTGTTTAATGGCCGAAACCCTTTTCCGGGCGGCGCCCATCAGGTCGCGAGGGAGCATCAGGTAGGCATATGCCTTTGTCTGAGACCGACCCACCCGGCCCCGAAGCTGGTAAAGGTCGGCAAGGCCGAAAAGATCCGCCCGATCGATGATAATCGTGTTCGCATTGGGAATATCCAGGCCGCTCTCGATGATGGTGGTCGAGACGAGAACGTCCGCATCGCCCGCCACAAACGCTCGCATCACCGACTCGAGTTCGTGCTCGCTCATCTGACCATGCCCCACCACGACCCGGGCACCGGCACACAGCGCGCGAATGCGCTGCGCCACCCGTTCGATCGTTTGCACCCGGTTGTGCAGGAAATAAACCTGTCCGCCGCGGACCAGTTCGTGCTGGATGGCGTCACGGAAAAGTCTCTCGTCGTACGCGCTGACGATGGTTTCGACTGGCTGGCGATTTGGTGGGGGCGTTTCGATCAGCGACATGTCGCGAGCGCCCATCAAGGCGAGATACAGGGTGCGGGGAATCGGTGTTGCCGATAAGGCAATGACGTCCACCTGCCGAAATCGCTCCTTGAGAAGCTCCTTGTGTTTCACACCGAAGCGTTGCTCCTCGTCGACCACGAGGAGGCCGATATCCTTGAAGCGAACATCCGCCGAGATAAGACGGTGTGTTCCCACGACGACGTCAATGCCTCCGTCGGCCAAGCCGACCAACACTCGCTTCTGCTCGGCGGTTGTGCGGAACCGGCTGAGGAGTTCGATCGTCACCGGATAATCGCTCATGCGCTCCCGAAGCGTCTGGTAGTGTTGTTGCGCCAGCACGGTTGTCGGGGCCATCAGGGCGGACTGCTTTCCACCCATTACTGCCTTGAACACCGCGCGAATCGCGACCTCGGTCTTGCCGAATCCCACATCACCGCAGATGAGACGGTCCATCGGCCGCTCCGACTCCATATCCTGCTTCGTCTCGGCGATCGCCCGGATTTGATCCGTCGTCTCCTCGAAGGCAAAAGCATCCTCAAGTTCCTTCTGCCAATGTGTATCGGGACCAAAAGAGAATCCCGGGCTTAGATCGCGTTCGGCTTGCACGCGCAACATCCGGGAGGCGTAGTCGAAGATCGATTGCCGGGCCTTCTCGCGCGCTCGAGCCCAGCGCCCGTCCCCGAGCTCCGAGAGTTCGGGGTGTCCCTTTCCGACGCCCACATAGCGCGCGACCTGCCACGCCTGGTCCAGCGGCACATAGAGCCGGGCGTGACCGGCATATTCAACCAGGAGCGCCTCGCCGCCGCCGTCGCCAGGCATCGCCTGCAAGCCAACGTATCGTCCGATTCCATGTTCAAGGTGCACGACATAGTCACCGGGTTCGAACTCTGTGAAATCGATGGCCGCTCGGTTGGCCGCCATCCGCTCGCGCCGGTGGAAAATCCGCCGTTGGCGCAGAGACGAGGAACGTCCAAATAGCTCCGCATCCGACAGAACGGCCTGCCGGGCTCCAGGAAAAACAAACCCGCGCGCGATGGGGGCTCGCAGGAAGTTGATGGCAGAGATGTCGAAATGCTGGTCGACGGCAAGCTCCTGGAAGCGCTCGATCTCACCCTCGCTGCCGGCGGCCAGCGAGACCTGCCAGCCTCCGAGTCGCCACTCCTCGAGTTGACGAAAGAGGCGCTCGCGCCGCACCGCGTCAAGCACGAGATCGCCGGCATCAAATTGTCCAAAAGGCTGGGGATAAAACGGCGTGGCGTCGTCTCCGCTGCCGTTCGAAATGCTCGCATGAGCCTGCTCTTCGGTCCCCGCCAGGTCGATAATCAGGTCCTCCGTGCGAAGATAATTCCGAAGCGGAACGAACGTGGAATCAAAATGTCCGGCCAGGATTTCGCACGAAGCCGATTCGCCTATCGAGATCTGGCTGTCCGGTTCGAACGGCCGGATCGAATCCACGATCTCGTCGTCCAGCTCGATACGGACGGGCAGGGAAGCCTGCCACGAGAAGACGTCCACGATACCGCCGCGGATCGCGAACTGGCCGCGCGAAGCCACCTGGGCCACACGTTCGTAGCCGGCGCCCACCAGCTTCTCGGCCGCCGTGATCAGCGCAAACTTGTCGCCCTTCGCAAGAGAGAGCACCGATCCGGCCAGAGCATGGGGTGTTGGAACATCCTGCGCCCACTGCGCGGCATGAATCACCAGCGGTCCAATAGATCTGTTTTGCGCCAACAAGCCAAGAATTTCGAGGCGCTCGGCGGTCGTCTCCGGATCCGGCAGCAGCTCGTGTCCGAGAGGCGTTTCCAGCTCCGGCAAGAGCCGTGCCTCGGGAAGCCATGCCATCAATTCCGCGGCAAAGTCTTCCTGAGTCCGCACCTCC
>DASTFP010000091.1:0-9039 GCA_035719865.1 Terrimicrobiaceae bacterium
GAAATCTGGACCTCGGAATGATCGTAGTACGGAAATCTTTCCTGTGTCTGAAGGAGCAATGTTTGCAAACTCATACAGGCTCGGTGAGGTCAAGGTTTTCGTGCCGCCCAGATATGACCAGACTTCCGGCAACGACGCAACCCCGGAGAATAGCATGGCGCTTAATCCTCGCATTCTCCCAAAGAACCGAGTCCTCGATGATCGCGCGGTCTTCAACGACACAGCCCGCACCAACCGCGAAAGAGCCGGAGAGATGGGCCGTCCGGGCGATTGAAGCCTCGCGCGAGACCTTGAGCGGCCAGTCGGACGCCTTCAGGAAGCTCGGCTTCCAGCCCCGCTCGCTGATCGTGCGATGAACGGCGAGATAATCCTCGCGGGATCCGATGTTGAACCAATCCCCGTCATTAAGCACAACACCTCCGATCCTGCCGCCCGCCTTGAGCCAATCCACGAGAATCGGAATAAACGAAATCTTCTTCCCGGGAGGAATTCTTTCAAAGACCCGGGGATTCCAGACCGATACATTTGCGAAGTCATAGTTTGCCTGGCCGGGCGTTGAGCCGATTGCGGTCACGCGGCCGTCCGCGCTCAAAGACAAACCGGCGGCAAGCCCCGTTTTGCGAAGTCCCAGGGTGACCTCGTTTTCGCGGCGAAAATGCTCCTGGATCAGGCTCTGAATGTCGATGTCTGTAAGGATGTCACCGCTATAGACAATAAATGGGTCGTTCCCAATCCACGGCTGGGCGTTCTTGATGCCGCCGCCGGTTTCCAGAAGAACCGGTTCATAAACCAGGCATACATCCCGCCCGCTATAGGAACTCTCCTTGAAGAGGCCTTCAAAGTGACTGGCAAGATGATGGGTGTTGATGACGAAGGACTCGATGCCAACGGCACTCAAATGATCAAGCGCGAAGGTGATTAGGGGCTTGCCGAATATCGGAATCAATGGCTTCGGCCGGACGAGCGTCAAGGGACGCAGCCTGGTTCCCAGCCCGGCGCCCAGGACGAACGCCGTTCGAATCGTGCCGGTCGAGTTCAGGGGCGCTCGACGATCTTGATATCGTCAAAATACACTTCGCCGCCCGGTGGAATTGAAAAGCTGATCTCCAAGGACGAGTTCGTCATCACTTTCAGGTCCTGCAGGTTTTTATCCTTCAACGAAACTCGAAACTCCTTGCGAACCTCGTTCCAGGTCGGACCCGCGGAGAACCTGACGTTTTCAAAGGCTTTTTCTTCGGCTTCGTTCTTCTTCACGTCCGCGGATCCTCGTTCGCCCTGGACGATCTTCTCGTCACTGAGCTTCTTGAAGCCTCTCCAGGCCACGAAGGCCTGGCCATCAGAAATACGGCCCTTCACCTTAAAGGTGAGGATGTAACTCGTATCCTGCTGGAAGCGGAATCGACCCGATTGACGCAGCATGAAATATCGCGCGGGACCATACGTGAGATTCGCGTCCGGTCCCTTGATCTCGAATCCGGGAAAGGCGGGCGTATAGACCGACGGCGACGGCATGATCTTGTTTTGCGAGCGAATGTAGCCCACTTTTAGGCAGGCCTGCCCTTCGGTGGGCTGCGCGCCCGAGTCCGCCGCTTCTTTGACGACATTCATGACCCCGAAGAAATTTCCGCGGTTCACCCCGTAGTCGATTTCCCACCCGGAAGGGACCTGGAGCGGTGGAGTGCCCCCTTGACCCTTGAGCTCACTCGGCGCGGTGAATTTCGGCTCGGTTTTTATCCCAATATTCAGGGCCATCGCGATGCGTCCGTTCGTCTTCCCCACAACGAGGTCGAAGAGTCCATCGCCATTCAAATCCCCTGTCGAAACGGTGCAAATTCCGTCAAAGGTCATCGGTTTCCCGGCCGCGCCCGCGATAAATGAAGTGAAGGGAAGCTCAGGTGGAGGCGCGCCAGGCTTCACGGTCTCTCCGGTATTCAAATACGCGGCGATCTTTCCCGACCGTTCAGCCACCAGGAGATCCGGCGCGCCATCGGCGTTGTAGTCCACTACCGCCGGAGTGAGTTGTTCAAGCCCATCGCCATAAGCAAGGACGAAGCGACTGTTCTCATCAAAGACCGGCCGGGCGCCCGAGCCCTGATTAACGAGCAAATGGATGTTATTCGCCGAATAGGAACCTTCGCCCAACAGCAGGTCGTCCTTCCCGTCCCTGTTCCAATCCCATACGCTGGGAGCAAAGACATTTCCCCAGCGCTTGCCTGCGTCCTTCATCGTCGGGACAACCAGTTGCGAAATATTCGGTGGCTGTTTGAAATCGGGACTTTGTGCGGATCCCGAGTTTGGCACAAGAAGCACCTCGCCGAGATAGTTCCCAACCACCAGGTCCTTCTTCCCCGATTTCAAGATGTCCGTGGCGACGATTCTTGGCGCGAGCCGCGCTTTGGGATATTCGCGCCCGATCGCGGGATCCTTTTGCGCGGTGCGCGTCAGAAAAACTCCTCCCAACTCACCCTGGGTGAACTTTGGTTCCTCCTTGGTTCCGCTGTTGAAGAAAATCCGTAGATAACCCAGGACATCCATCGTGACGATATCAAGCAAGCCATCACCGCTCATATCTGCCAGGCTCACGGAAACCGGCATGGGGGTATCAGCCACCGATCCGCCTGAAGTCAGGACAGACACCTGACCTCGCTCTCCGGCGAGATACCCCGCATTATCCACGCCCTGCCAAAGATTCTCGCGACGCGAAGACGCCTCGAAACCGCCATTATTGACCAGGTTTTTGGGTGTAGGCGGCGGAGTCTGGGCAAACACCCTCGGGCTGGCACAGTTAACGAGCATCGCGCCTGCCAGAGCGATAAACGAATGCCTCATCGTGGTCTGATACAAGCAACCCAGCGGGAAGGAAAACGGAAATTCCGGGTAGACCAAGGGAGAAAGCCTCAATCCGCCGCGGCAACCGGCTCCTTCGGCCGCATCGCGAAATACAGAACGCCGATTCCTGCGAGAAGCACCGCCGCGATGAGTGGCGCACGAGTCCCGGCCGTGGCACTCCCCAGGCGCGAGACGATCAGAGAGAGACAGACCAGGCAACCCAGAACGGGCACAAAAACGGGGATTTCGAAATGTCCATTGGCCTCGCCCTTCCGCAACTTGAGCACGATCAACGCCGTGTTCATGAGGCCGAACACGAGGAGCAAGAGGAGGCTGGTGGCGGATGCCAACTCCCCAATGTCACCGGAAAACGCCAGGACGGAAACGATTGCCGCCAGCGTAAGGATCGCCGTGTGCGGAGTGCGGCGGGAGCGATTTACGGCGCCCAGCGCGGCGGGCAGCAAGCCCTGCCTTGCCATTCCATAGACGAGGCGCGAGCCCATGATGAAATTGATCAGCGCGGTGTTCGCGACGGCGAAGAGCGTGATTCCCGTATAGATCTGATGAGGCAGCCAAGGCGCCGCGACCTTAATGATCTGTGCCAGAGGAGCGCCTTTCTGCGAATTGCCCAGATCAGCGTAAGAGACGACAGAAATTGCAGCGATGCTTACGAGCAGATAGATGACCGTCACGCAAGCCAGGGCCAGGACGATGCCCCACGGCATCGTTTTTTGCGGGTTTTTGACTTCCTCCGCCAGGTTGAGGAGGTCCTCGAAACCCACAAAGGCATAGAATGTCAGCACCGCTCCGGACATTACCATGGGCAAGGCGAGCGCGCCCGCGGCGGAAGGCGTCTCCAGGTAATCGACGCCTCCGAAATATGGCAGGCTTACGGCAATGACGAAAAGCAGACCACCAACCTCGATCGTCGTGCAAATCATGTTCACCCAAATGCACTCCCGAATTCCGCGAAGATTGATGAGCGTCAAGACGGCAATGAATGCCAGGAAAATACACCAGAGCGGCGGGGAACCAAGAGTCGGCCCCAAGGTCGCGGCGAACACCCGGCTCTGCGTCGCCATGGAAGTCAATCCGGAACAGGCCACCGACAACCCGACGACATAGGAGAGAAAGCGTAGTTGGAATGCCCGCTGCGTAACAAACGCGGCCCCGGCCGCCTTCGGATAGCGCGACGCCAGCGAGGCGTAGGAAAGCCCGGTCAACAACGCGGCGACCATCGACACCAGGAACGCAAGCCATACCGCGTTGCCCATCTTCCCTGCAGCAACGCCGATCGTGCCGTAAATCCCCGCCCCGACCATGTCGCCAATGCCATAGACGATCAGGGCGAAGAGCCCGATTGACCGGGCCAGATGCCCGTTTTCTTTCCCTTCACTCATCGGAGCGGTAACTTCCCAAGCGTCGAGATGGAAAGCACGGAAAAAAAGCTGCGGGGCAAAGCCATTGTTATCAGCGTGCTTTTGGCCGCAATAGTCGCGACGGGATTGACATGGCTGCGGTACACGGCTCAGGCGCCCTCCACGACCAGCGCCCGCCTGATTCGTGACCGTGTCGTCTTCGCCACGTTCGACGCACACGCTGCGCGCAACATCGGCGAAGGGACGCAAGCCATTGTCACGTTCGAAAGCTTCGACGAAAAGAGATTCACAGGCGCCGTGCAATCGCTGAAGACCGAGGATTCGAAGACCAATGTGGTCATCGTCCTCGATGAGCTTCCACCAAATGTGCATCCCCAGACTCCCTGCGATGTCACCGTGGACACCTCGATCGCCCGGGAAGTACCGCCAGCAGATTGAGAGCTTGGCGCGTGGCGGCGCGATGTGTTTGCTCTCCGCCGCAATGAGAGATTCCTGGCCATGGCTTTGCGCTGTCTTGAGCGGCGCGCTCCTTGCCTTGTGTTACCCGCCGGCGAATCTCGGCGGACTCTCCTGGCTGGCCCTGACGCCCCTCATTTGCTCTTTGTGGTTCTCTAAACCGTGGCGAGAGCGCAACATCTTGCGCTTGCTATCGCTCGGCTACGCAACCGGGGTTGTGTATATGCTCGGCAGCCTGCACTGGCTGATCACTGTCACCGTCGCGGGCTGGATCGCGCTTTCCTTGTTTCTTGGGATCTACACCGCCCTCTGGGCACTCTTCGCCGGCACGGTGGCGAGGCCGCGTCAGCCTCCCTCTGAGGCGAAACCAATCTGGCTAAAGTCCTGGAATAACCTGCGTGTGGCCGCGCTCGCCGCGGCCGCTTGGACGGCCCAGGAATGGCTGCGTGGTGTCGTCTTCACGGGATTCGGATGGAACGCTCTCGGAGTCGCTCTTCATCACAACGTGGCTCTCATACAAATTTGCGACATCACTGGCGTGGGGGGGCTTTCATTTCTTGTCGCGATGGTGAACGTGATGATCGTCATTACGGTCAAGCGTCTGAGAATGGAGATCGGTCGCGACAAGCTCAGACCGCACTACGATTTCAACCTAACGGTGATCCTGGTTGTCCTCGCCTTTAGCTACGGGGTGCGCCAACTCTTTCGCCCGGGACCACCCGCGGAGTCCCTGAGCATCGCGGCCGTGCAGGCCAACGTGCCCGTTAACGAAAAACGCGATCCTGAGAACGAGGAACGCATTCTCGACCTCCATGCCCGTTTGACGGAAACGGCTCTGGCGATTAACCCCGACCTTCTCATTTGGCCGGAAGCAGCGACCCCACGCCCACTCTTCTCCGATCAACGGAATTGGGACGTCGTCCGCGGCCTGGCAGAAAAACATAGCGGCGACTTTCTGCTTGGCACTGTGCATTTTGACCAGTCCGGCGATTATAACTCCGCCGTCCTTCTCACGGAGAAGGCAAAGAACGTCCAAGTCTACAACAAAATCCATCTCGTGCCCTTCGGCGAATACGTCCCGATGCGAGATTACTTTCCTCTCTTCGCCTGGATAGTCGGCGATCTCGTGCCGGACGATTTTGACTTCGGCAGGGAACCTGTGGTGCTGGCAATGTCAAAAAAGCCAATCAAGATCGGACCGCTCATTTGCTTCGAGGACACCCTGGGCGACCTTACCCGGCGGTTCGCCCTACGCGGCGCACAAGTTCTCGTGACGGTGACAAATGACGGCTGGTTCCTTCGAAGTGCGGGCTCCGAACAGCACGCCATTCACGCCCTGTTCCGCTGCGCCGAGACCAAGCTCCCAATGGTCCGTGCCGCCAACACAGGGGTGAGCTGTGTGATCGACCGATTCGGACGGGTCGTCAACCGGTTGCGGAACGACCAGGGAAGCACGTTCACCGAAGGGGTGCTATTCGCACAACTGGATGTTCCAAAGGACCCTCAAAAGACTTTCTACACCCGCTACGGCGAACTGTTCTCGCTGGTTTGTCTTGCAACCAGCGTTGGCGCATCCGGCTATCATCTCATACGAAGAAGATCATAATCCTCTTGTGCGACGGATCCGGACACGAAATCCTCGCCTCGTGAAAGCCATCGTCACCGTGATGCCCAAACCTTCCGTGCTCGACCCCCAGGGTGCCGCCACGGCGGATGCCATGAAACATCTCGGACTGGAAAGTGTCGGCCGCGTTCGCGTCGGAAAGAGCATCGAAATCGAACTTCGCAGCACCACCGAGGAAGAAAAGCTGCACGAGATCGCCCGCGATCTGCTGTCCAATCCCGTGATCGAAGACTACCGGCTCGAACTCGTTCCCTGAACGGAGAAAAACTGAGCGTTGGAGCTGCCATGAAATTCGCTGTTCTTCAGTTCCCGGGTTCGAACTGCGATCAGGACTGCCTTCGCGCCATTAACACCATCGAGGGCGCGAGCGCCGAATACGTCTGGCACAAAGAGAATTCGCTAACGGGTTTTGACGTCGTCGTGGTGCCCGGGGGATTCTCCTATGGTGACTACTTGCGCTGCGGGGCGATTGCGCGCTTCTCACCGATTATGCGCTCCGTGGGAAGCTTCGCCGCGGGCGGTGGGCTGGTCATCGGCATCTGCAACGGTTTTCAAATTCTTTGTGAAGCGGGGTTGCTACCGGGCGCGCTCGTCCGAAATCGCGGACTGCACTTTATTTGCGAACACGTGCACGCCCGTGTCGAACAGCACAACAGCCCGTTCACGAATGCCGCGTGGACGGGAGCCGTTTTGCGTCTTCCGATTGCCCACGGAGAGGGGTGCTACTTCGCTGATGACGCCGTCCTCCACCAACTCCAACTCGAAGGCCGAGTCCTGCTTCGTTATTGTGACGAGCGTGGTCGCACGACCGAAACCGCAAATCCCAACGGATCGAGAGACAGCATTGCCGGCATTTGCAACGACGAGCGCAACGTCTTCGGGCTGATGCCTCACCCCGAGCGCGCTTGTGACCCGTTGCTGGGCAGCATAGATGGCCGTCTCATCTTCCAGAGCCTTCTCGAATGGCCTGCGTCGCCGCTCCGGAAGGCAGCATAGCCGGTATGTTCACCACAGAGAGCACAGAGGACACGGAGGTTCTCAATAAAGAGATTACACAGGCGGTTATTGCGTCGGCCATCTGCGTTCATAGGAACCTTGGGCCAGGTTTGCTTGAATCGGTCTACGAAAAGTGCCTCGCTTACGAGTTAGGCCAACGAGGCCACACTGTTGTTGTTCAGCAAGAGATCCCGATCGTTTATAGCGGTGTCAGATTTGAAGCTGGGTTCCGGGCAGATCTCATTGTCGACAGCAAAGTCCTGGTCGAACTGAAGGCCATTGATCAACTGCTTCCCGTGCATCACGCACAGGTGATCACTTATCTCAAACTCACCGGAATGAGAACAGGCCTGCTAATCAACTTTAATGTCCCACTCCTTAGGATGGCCTAAAGCGCATTTCCGTATGATTGGCGCGTCACAGATGTTTACCACGGAGTGCAGAGAGGATACAGAGTTCCTTAACAAGTGGTTCTGCCGCGGCTGCGGCTATACCTATCAATCCTCGGCGCCCGAGCGCTGGACTCGATTGGCGAGAACTAGGCTGGATCCTCAATTCACTACCTCCGCAACAGGGCCTCCAGAGTAAACTCCTTTATGATTGGCCTCTGTGTTCTCTGTGTTCTCTGTGGTTAAAAATGACGGACCCTGCCATCACGCCTGAACTTGTTGCCAAGCACGGGCTCACGCCCGAGGAGTATGAGCGCATCAAGAGCATCCTGGGACGCGAGCCGAATTTCACCGAGCTCGGGGTTTTTTCCGTGATGTGGAGCGAGCATTGCTCCTACAAGAACTCAAAACCAGAGCTGAAAAAATTTCCGACGACGGGTGACCGCGTTTTAGTCAAAGCCGGGGAGGAAAACGCGGGTGTTATTGACATCGGCGATGGCTGGGCGGTCGCCTTCAAAATGGAGAGTCACAATCATCCCAGCGCCGTAGAGCCGTTCCAAGGCGCAGCAACCGGGGTCGGCGGCATCATCCGCGACATCTTTACCATGGGCGCACGGCCGGTCTTCTGCATGGACTCCCTGCGTTTCGGCCCGATCAGCGACGCCGCCAATCGCAGACTTTTCTCGGGCGTCGTTTCGGGCATCGCCCACTATGGCAATTGCATCGGAATTCCCACAATCGGCGGCGAGATCTATTGCGACGAATCCTACACCGGCAATCCGCTTGTCAACGTGTTTTGCCTGGGCATCCTGCGCCACGAACAGATCGCCCGCGGAGCAGCCACCGGCATCGGAAATCCAGTCTTCTACGTGGGAGCAGAAACCGGACGCGACGGGCTCGCGGGAGCGGCCTTCGCCTCCCGAGACCTGACGGTAGAATCGAAGGAGGACCGCCCGGCCGTCCAGGTGGGCGATCCTTTCCGCGAAAAGCTGTTGCTCGAAGCGTGCCTCGAGCTACTCGCCAGCGGATGCGTGGCGGGCATTCAGGATATGGGCGCCGCCGGTCTTACCTGCTCGACCTGTGAGACAGCGAGCCGGGGCGGCACGGGAGTCGAAATCGACCTCGCCCTCGTGCCCAAGCGCGAGAGTGGCATGACGCCGTACGAGATTCTGCTGAGCGAATCGCAGGAGCGTATGCTGGTCATCGTCAAGAGCGGCCAGGAAGCACGCGTCAAAGAAATCTTTGAAAAGTGGGATCTGCCATATGCACAGGTCGGATCGGTGAAGGACGATGGATACATGCGCGTGAGGGAAAATGGCGCTGTCGTGGTGGAGATTCCGGCGCGGGCCCTCGCGGACGAGGCCCC
>DASTFP010000092.1:0-6620 GCA_035719865.1 Terrimicrobiaceae bacterium
AAAAGCGAATGAAAATAGATTCCCGGAAGTCCTCTGAGCGCGAGCATGATGGAATGCGCCGCGAGAAACCGGGCGATTTGCGTGTCCGGGGATTCGGTGCTCTGCGGATCGGAAAGCGCGTCAAAGTAGCTGATGTTGAGCTCATACGGGCTCTTCGTTCCATCCGGGTTGTTCTTGTAGGAGACAAAGCCGTTGTGATCGAGAGCGGTCTGCACCAAGCCATCGATTTCTTCCTGATCCAAAATGCCCCGGGCCGGGTTAAGGCCGATACCGTCGTGAGATGCGAGGAAGTTGAAGAAGGTCACTCGTTCGGACGGAAGCTCGAGGGCCTGGGCCCAGCGTCTAAGGCGCGTGGCGTCCCCGGTACGCAGCGTGTGAAAAACCAGCGGCGGCAGGGCGAAATTGTAGACCAATTGAGCCTCATTGCTCCCATCGCCGAAATAGGAGATATTGTCGACGTGCGGAACATTTGTTTCCGTGATGAGCTGCACGTCGGGCGCGACGGCATCGAGCACGCTTCGCATCAACTGAATCACGCGATGGGTCTGCTCGAGATGGATGGACGACGTGCCGGGAACTTTCCAAAGGAAAGCGATCGCGTCGAGCCGTATATAGCGAGCGCCCTTGCCCACGTAAAAGAGCAGCACCTCCAGGATTCTCAGCAACATGCGCGGGTCCGAAAAATTAACGTCGACCTGATCGGCGCTGAACGTCGTCCACGCTCGTTTCGTTCCGGAGGCAGTTAAGAACTCCGTCAGCAAGGGAAGAGCGCGCGGGCGCACCACCTGCGAGAGATCCGGATCGCCGGACACCGTAAAGAACGCCGTCTCCCAGCCAGGTTCCTGCCGCAAGAACTTGTCGAACCAGACACCCTTCGCCGAGGCATGATTAAAGACCGCATCAAACATCAGATCAAAGTTTCGCCCCAAAGACTCCACATCCTCCCAATTCCCCAAGGCGGAATCGACCGCGTAGTAATCCATCACCGAAAAACCGTCGTCCGATGAGCTCGGGTAGAACGGCAGAACATGCACGGCGCTAATCACGCCGTCCACCCGCGCTGAGAGAAACTTCGTAAGCGTCTTGAGAGGAGATTCCTTGGAAGCACGCACCTGATCTCCGTAGGTAATCAACATGCTGTCCGCCTCCGTCGGTTTGTCCTTCACGGAAGCCTTCGCGGGCCGGTCGTCACAAGCCCTGCGAATCAGGCCCTGAACCGCTTCCTCGACTCCCGTCGCCGCGGACTCTCCGTAAAGGAAATCGAGATGATTCTTTACAGTCGATTTCACACACACATTTTAGCATGCGTACTCAATTTTAAAGAAAACAGTGAAAGTTCATTCATCCCAAGCCCATTTTCCCAAACACATCGGATTCATCTCCACCCGTTTTCACGGCACGGACGGAGTGACCCTCGAGGCGGCCAAATGGGCCGAAATCCTGGAAGCCGAAGGCGCGAAATGTTTTTGGATGGCGGGCTTGCTCGATAAACGCGAAGACATCAGCCATTTTGAGCCGATTGCGTTTTTCAATCATCCCTCCGTTGATGAGGTGCAGAAAGAGCTGTTCGGAGTGACGACGCGTCCCCGCGAGATCACCGACCGCATCCACGAAATGAAGGAGAAGCTGAAGACGAGCATTTACGACTTCATAAAGCGTTTCGACCTTGAGCTTCTCATCCCGCAGAACATCCTCGCCATCCCGATGCACATACCCCTTGGTGTCGCCATGACGGAGGTCATCGCCGAGACCGGCATCCCTTCGATCGCGCACCACCATGACTTCACCTGGGAAAGAGAGCGATTTACGGTTACCTCCGGCGCCGACTATCTTGCTTCGGCCTTCCCTCCCACGCTGCCTTCCCTCGTTCACGTCGTGATCAACTCGATGCAGCAGAAGGAGCTCGCCCGGCGCTACGGGCAGGCGTCGACCATCATTCCGAACGTCATTGATTTCGAAACGCCTCCGCCCGTATTGGACGACTATTCCAGGGACTTCCGGCGCGAAATCGGATTATCCGAAGACGACATTCTGGTGCTTCAGCCGACACGGATTGTTCCCAGGAAGGGCATCGAGCATGCCATCGAGCTCTTGCGCCGCCTGAAAGAACCCCGGCTCAAGCTTGTCCTTTCCCATCCCAGCGGCGACGAGGGCGATGCCTACGCAAAGCTCTTGAGCGAGCGCATTTCCGACGCCGGCATTCAGGCGTTGTTCATCGCCGACCGAATCGGGGAGAGGCGAGGCTTGAACGCCGATGGCAAGAAGGTTTACACGCTTTATGACATTTACCCTCACGCCGATCTTGTTACCTACCCCAGCTACTATGAAGGCTTCGGAAACGCTTTTCTCGAAGCCGTCTATTTCGGGAAACCCGTGGTGGTGAACACCTACGCGGTTTATGCGCGAGACATCGATCCCTTGGGGTTCAAGACTATCGAGATGTCCATGATCGTGACCAACGAGGTGGTTGAGAAAACCCGCGAGATCATTCAAGACAGCTCGCTGCGCGACGAATGGGCCGCCATCAACTTCGACCTCGGCGTAAAATTTTTCTCCTATTCAGTGGCTCGCCGGAAGCTCGCGGGCCGAATTGCCAAACTTTTCGGCGAAGGTTGACTGGGGCGGGCCAGACGGAATCTGCCCGGACTATGAGGTCTCCGGAGCGAGGACTCGGGCGAAGAGCTCCCTGACCTGCTCAACACCCTCGCCCTTGTTCGCGCAAACGGGCATTACGGTGGCCTTTCGGAATTTCGCCTTGAACTCCCGCAGGTGGTCGGCCGCCTCGGGCAGGTCCATCTTGTTGGCGACCACGGCAAACGGTCTGGCAGCCAGCGCGGGGTCATATAGCTTCAACTCCCTCCGCAAGGTTCGAAAGTCCTCGATCGGATCGCGTCCTTCGCTGCCGGCCATGTCGATCACGAAGAGGAGGAGCTTGCAGCGTTCGATATGCCGGAGAAATTCGTGCCCGAGGCCCTTGTTATTGTGGGCCCCTTCGATGAGGCCGGGAATATCCGCAACCGTCGCGCGCCGATAACCCCCCAGCTCAACAACGCCCACGACGGGGTTCAAGGTCGTAAAGGCGTAGGGAGCGACCTTCGGATGGGCCGCGGAAATTTTCCCGAGCAGAGTGCTCTTGCCGGCGTTGGGGTAGCCCACCAGCCCTGCGTCGGCAATCGTCCGAAGTTCCAATGCAAACCAGCCCTCTTCGCCGGATTCGCCATCCGTGGTCCGGCGGGGAGCTCGATTCGTAGAGCTTTTGAAATGTGTGTTGCCTTTTCCTCCCCGCCCACCCCGGCAGAGCACGAACTCTGCATCGGGCTGGTCAAGGTCCGCCAGCGGTGCGAGCTTTCGCCAATCGAGCGAAGCCTTCTTGCCGGTTTCTTCCGGCCCGGGATCTGCCATGTGAGGATGAAATTGCTCGGGAAGGCGGAAAATCATCGTCCCCACGGGCACCTTCACCGTAAGCGGTGCTCCGTTGCGTCCGTGTTTGTCCTTGCCTTGCCCGTGCGAGCCTCGACCCGCCCGCAGGTTTGGCTCGTAGTAGAGGCTCACGAGGTTGTCGGTATGAACGTCGGCCTTGAGAACGATGCTCCCTCCGTCGCCCCCGTCGCCGCCATCGGGTCCGCCATGAGGGACGTATTTCTCCCGCCGGAAACTGCAGCAACCGTCGCCTCCATCGCCGGCCTTCGCATGAACGCGAACGTGATCGACGAATCTCATTTCCCCCTCAAAACCGCGTGAGCGCAAGCCAGCCGACCTTCGAGCACGACGCCCGAACGACTGCCGCTCACTTTTTCTTACTCAGAGACTCATACAATCTCGCCGTCTGATGGGCGATCGCCGGCCAGCCAAAGACTTCCTCCGCGCGGCGACGACCGGCCTCTCCAAATGCCTTGCGTTTCGCCGGATCCGCCATGAGTTCGTTGATGCGCGCTGCGAGATCGCGCGAAAACCTATCGGGAGCCACGGGCTCGAAGGGGCTCTCCTGCATCTGATCGATGGAAACAAGATAGCCGGTCTCGCCGTGAACCACGACCTCCTTGATGCCGCCGACGGCCGCCGCCACAACGGGCGTTGCGCAGGCCATGGCCTCAAGATTGATGATGCCGAACGGTTCGTAAATGGACGGACACACAAATACGGCTGCGTTGCTGTAGAGTTCGATCTTCGTTTTGACGTCCACCATCTCCTCGATCCAGATCACGCCGGAATGCTTCCGCTGAGCGGCAGAGACCGCGGTCTTCATTTCCGCCGCGATTTCCTGGGTGTCCGGCGCGCCGGCGCACAGAACGATTTGAAAGCCCGGATCCATATACTTGATGGCATTAACGAGGTGGACAATTCCCTTCTGCCGCGTGATTCGACCGACGAACAAAACATACGGCTCCACGGGATTTATCCCAAAGCGCTTCAGGGCGGCTTTGGAATCAACGCGCTGGTACTCGTCGAGATCAATCCCGTTGTAGATGACATGCAACCTGTCGGGACGGACGTTGAACAAATGCTCGATATCGTTCTTCGTCTCGCGGGAGACAGCGATGACCGCATCGGCCATCTCGATGGCCGTTTTCTCGAGCCAGCACGTGAAGTCGTATCCCCCGCCCAATTGTTCGCGCTTCCACGGGCGCAGGGGCTCCAGGGAATGAACGGTGATGACCAGCGGAATCCCGTAGTTCAACTTCGCGACGATACCGCCCCAATGCACGTACCACGTGTGGCAGTGCACGAGGTCCGCCTGAAAGTCAACCGTGTTGAAATCCAGGGAACGTTGGAGCGCGCCAAAGACTGACCTGAGCGGCTTGGGACAGGTGTAGGAGTTCGAATCCAGGCTGAAGCCGAGCGCCGACAAATTGCCGTTGGTCATATTCTGATCGCCGAAGCAGCGCACATGCACAGGCATGAGCTTGGCGACCTCGCGGCTGAGATACTGCACATGGATGCCTGCTCCGCCGTAGATGTGGGGCGGAAATTCGTTTGTGAGGAGTAGTATATTCATATTCCAAGAATCCAAGTGAGGTTGCCTTCCGCCGGCCGGACTGCCGCGCACGGGTAGTTTGATTTTCCGCCGAACACTTCGGAAAGAACGGCATCCTTGCCCTTGCTGTTGACCAGGAAGCAAACATGCCGGGCCGCATTAATGACGGGATACGTCAGCGTGATGCGATGCGTGTTGAACTTCGGGACAAAGTTCGCGACCACCCAGCGGTCGGTCACCTTGAGAGCTTCCGTGCCCGGAAAAAGCGAAGCCGTATGGCCATCGTCGCCCATGCCGAGAAGCAGCAGATCGTGACGGTAGAGGCCGTGGGTCCCAGCCCGCCTCCGGAGCTCGTCCTCATACTCCTGCGCCGCCTGGGCGGGCTCGGCCTCGCCTCGCATGCGCAGAATGTTCTCCGCCGGAATCGGCGCCCGGTCAAATAGTGCTTCCTTCACCATGTGATAGTTGCTCTGGTCGTTGTCCGGAGGCACGCAGCGCTCGTCGCCAAACGTAAAAATCCACTCGTGCCAAGCATCGCGCCGGCCGGCCAAGTCCCGAAAAACGGGCTTCGGCGTGTTACCGCCACTTAGGCCCAGATGGAACTCTCCGCGCTCGAAGATGGCGATATCTGCCTCCCGCTCGATGAGCGACAGGGCATCGCTTACGAAGTTCGAGGAATGAATGATCTCGGGTGTCATGAAAGTTCACATGAGCCGGGCGGGCACGAGGAAGTGAAGCTGGCCCTGTTCAGCCCGGAAATCCAGCAATTCCAAGCCCGTGAGCGACGCTTTCCTTATCTTCAGAGCCGCCGCATCTTTCAGGCCAAGCATGGCGGCGATTGCCTCGCTGAAATCCGGCTCATGCCCGACCAGGAGGATCGACGCTTTTTCCTTCCAGGCTTTGAGCTCCGTCAGGCATGTTTCGAGCGTCATCCCGCACGCCAGCCAGTCCACCTGCGCCAACTGCGCACCGCCAAGCCTTTCCGCGACGATAGTGGCCGTCTGGCGGGCTCGCACGAGCGGGCTGGTGAGGATGATGTCCGGAACCAATCCGCAGCGAACAAGAAACCTTCCAGCCTTTTCCGCCTGCTCCAGCCCCTTTGGTGTTAACTTTCGTTCATGGTCACTCGAGGCTCGCGGCTCGGCGTCGGCATGGCGGAGGAAGTAAGCGACCATAGCGTTGGGGGAGGGCGCATATTGTGCGCGTTGCTCTCCAAGAGTCAAACCCGATTGAAAACCTTCTCAAGAGAACGGCTCCTGGCACATGCGCTGCTTCTCGTTTCCGGCGGGGAAACGACAACCGACCGCAAAATCAGAGCAATCTACCGCTAACAAATAGCTGGCGCAGGCTCTGGTTTTTTCGTCAATAATTGACTATGACTGAATCACTGCGCACCTTCGATGCCGGGCAAGGCAAGACCGGCTTGTATTACTCGTTGCCAGCCTTGGAAGAGAAGGGACTCGGGAAGATTTCCCGATTACCCGTGAGCATCCGCATCGTCCTGGAATCGGTGCTCCGAAACTGCGACGGAAAGAAAGTCACTGAAAGAGACGTCGAGACCTTGGCCGCATGGAACGCCAAGGCGCCCGCACCGGAAGAGATTCCCTTCGTCGTCGCGCGCATCGTGCTCCAGGACTTCACCGGT
>DASTFP010000093.1:0-8097 GCA_035719865.1 Terrimicrobiaceae bacterium
CAATAACTTGAAGAAACTCGAGCGATCGAAGGTCGCTACCTCCATTGCGGAGGAAGAATTCAACCCACATCGAGCGATCGCAGATGCGCACAATGAAATCGTTCTCGCTAAATCCGAAGGCTCGAAACAGATCGATCGCCAAACAGATTAGCTCAACATCCGCCGCCACGGAGCTTTCGCCGACGATATCCGCATTGAATTGGTAGAATTCACGCAGGCGTCCGCGCTGTTGCTTCTCATAGCGGAAGAATTGCGGACAGCAGAACCACTTCAGTGGCTTCCTGAAATCCTTTTCGCGCGCGGCCACCATTCGTGCAAGCGTCGGCGTCATCTCCGGCCGCAATGCGACGTGACGACCGCCTTTGTCCGTGAAATCGAATAGCTGCCCGAGCAACTCCCCGCCGCTCTTCTTTTCATACAGTTCGATGGATTCCAAAACCGGCCCATCGTATTCGACAAAGCCGTAGCGGCGGGCGACCTCGCGCCACACCGAAAGGATGTAATTGCGACGCGCGCAATCGTCGGGATAAAAGTCACGAAATCCCGGTAGATTTTGCATGGTCAGCAAATTCTCCCATGCGAGGCGGATCGGGCGTGCATCAGCCGTCCAAATTGGCGCGGTTCGGCGCTTGTGCAAAGCGTTTTTGGCATCCCGGGCGCGCACGCAAAGCGATAAGCACCTTGCCGGCCCGAGTTTCCCGTGCGGCCTCCTCCGCCGCGGCAAGCAACTGCGGCAGCGGGTAAACGCGACGGACCGGAAGTCGCAGGGCGCGAGCTTTCCCGAACGCGGAGGACATCCGCTGGTTCGCCGAAGGCCGTCAAACAGGAAGTCAACATGGATCACTCATCGATGCGCGCCGAAATCAATCGACTCAGTTACGCGTTACAAGAAAGACCCCCGCTGAAAACCGCCAAAGCATTCCGGCCGCCTGCCACAAGAGTGAGAGGAGGATCGCTGTGTGCGTCACAAAATAGGCCGCGTCGCCAAGCCGGCTGTCGGCCCGTCGGCGAAGCACGTGCGCCGCCCAGACGAGGGCGAAAACACAGGGAATCCACAGGCTTCCCATGAAACGATCCCCGCGCCCGATGGGCCAATACCAGCCATAAAGTACCGGATAAACGATCGCCAGAAGAGCAGCGAAGGCAAGGCATGAGACGTTTTCAGGTCTCCTCAAGCTATCGATCAACGTCGTTCTCGAGCCTGCAATCAGGAACGCGCACAAGGCCCCGAGCAGAAGCAAGTAGATGCCGCGATGCGCGATTGGCTGCTCCCATTTCTTGCCTGCAGGACGCCACAGAATCCCGCGCAGCGGCACCTTGGCTTCCGGAAAGAAGAAGCGGACAATAACTTCACGCGTCCCGGCGCCCAGGCGATTCGCAGCTTCGCCGATTCCGTGGCGCCGGAAGTACCACGAGAGCGAGGGCGTCTCTTCGAGGGGAAGCTGTTCGAGCTGGGCCCGTCCGGGATACTTGTCCTGAAACGGCCAGGCCTCCGTCATGAAGTCATCCATCCACATCCAGTATTTCGTGTAGTTGAAGAGCGGCTTTCCAAAATGCGTCGCACTAAAAACTGCCAGCGGGACAAGCATCACCGTGACAATGGCCAGGGCAATACCCATTCCCGCGACGTTTCGGCCAACGCTCCAATTGGAATCCGGAGCGCGAACTGCCAGCGCCGCGCGCAAGGCAAACGCCATAACATAGACCGCGAGAAACGGCGCCACCGAGGGCTTCGAGAGATAAGCCAGACCGCAAACGATGCCGAAAGCAACATGGAGCCATACAGACCCATCGCGGAGGATCCTCCAAGCCAGAAGGGCCGCCACGAAGAGCAGGATGTAATACAATGGCTCGGGCTGAAAATACGTGCCCCGAACCAAGAGAATCCCCAGGCTGCTCAGCAGGAGCAGATTCGCCGTAGCCAGAGGATCGAGCCAGCGTGTGACGGCGACGCCCAGTCCAATAAGAAAGGCGATGCCAATCAGAGTGTTGAGCCATTTCCCGCGCTCAAAGAATTCCTGTTTTCCCTCAATATAGGCAAAACGCGCGATCCATGACCACAAAGGGTGCCTGACGCCGTCAGTCCGCCGCGGAAAGAAGTCGTCACGCGCTGTTGCCGCCAGCCACATCTCCGCACCCTGGTCCGAAGCTACGGGATCCTGGTTCGAATGACGAATCGTCACCGCCGCGGCCACCAGATGGATCGCGACGACCATCGCAAGGGTCAATCCCAGCGCATGCCAGCGATGCGCTTCCAACCATCGGAGCGCGGAGGCCGCGCGGGACCTCTTCTGGTCAGTCATTGATTCGCTTCCTGTCTGACCTCGATCAATTCAAAGAAATGGACCCTCTTGGTAAGGTCGGTCTTGGTCCAGGCAAGAAATCCCGAGATGGCGACGACGACGACCGTGCAAAGGATGACGAGCGGGCTTTTGAGGAGATGCTCCGGTTCAAGCTTGGCCCCCTCCTCGCTCATTGCCCGATGCAGATAGACGCAGATCGCGACCACCACCAGCGGAAAGACGAAAACGAGATTAGGGCGGTAGACCGCTATCGCGACGCCCATACAGAAACAGAAAAAATTCGCGTGAGTCACCATCGAGAGGATGAGGGAGCGTTCCGTGTAAACACGAAACGACTTCCGATAGTCGCCGCTCCGGCGCGCGTCTCCAATAAAGCGAAACTCCGCATAGCGCTTTCCCGCCATGAGCAGCGCGCCAAAAAACCACCACGCGAGAACGACTGATAACGGCGGAAAGACATTGGCAGGAAGCAATGCAAACCAGCCGAGCCAGAGGCGAATCGGATTGTTGAAAGACTCCGCGATGACATCGAGATACGCCCGGTCTTTTAGCCGGAAGGGCTCGACGTTGTAGACAATGCCGCTTAGGAGCAGCAACGCAAGGGAAGCGACGTAGCCGATGTTAAACCACAAAATCCCGAGGGCAAAGCCTGTGCCCGTCAAGGCAACCATTACCATCCAGAGGATCGGTATTTTCACCGTGCCGGCGGGCACCGGCCGGAACCGCTTGGTGGGATGCATCCGGTCAAAGGGAGCGTCGAGGATCTCGTTGATGATATAGTTTGCCGAGGCGATCAGGCAGGCGGGCACCAGCGACAAAACGATGCGCGAAGCGAGCTCGAGCTTGCTTTGAGGCACCCCGGCGGGAACCAGCGCGATTGCGACCAGGTGGCCGAAGAGAATGAAGACATTCTTCAACCAATGGTCCAGCCGGAGAACCTTGAGATATTCGATCATCGCGGGAGTTTTACCGCCCTCAACTGCAAGCAAGCAACAGTTTCCCGCATGCGGTTTGCCTTGCTTGAAACCGAAAAATCCGCCAACCCATCCCATGAAACATGGCGCCAAGCTCCCTGGAAGAAACCACGTCTGTAGCGGTCGTCGGGTCCGCCCCCTGGAGGCTCTTCCTCTTTGACACGGTAGCGTCGACCAATGATCTGGCCCGCGAATTGCCTCCTTGGAGCGCGGTTCGCGCGCAAGTGCAAACCTCGGGACGCGGAAGATTTGGACGCCGCTTTGTTTCCGATCCCGGCGGCCTCTGGCTTTCCGCAGCCATGCGCGCCGAAGGCGGCTCAGTTCGGTGGGTTGGGTTTTCCTTGATGGTTGGCTGTCACTTGCTTCGCCTGCTCGAAAATCTTGCGGTGCCGGAGGTGAGGCTTCGTTGGCCGAACGATCTCATGTGTGGGAAGAAAAAACTCGCCGGACTCCTCATCGAGCAAGGATCTCGCGAATCGCTTACCGTCGGAATCGGCATGAACGTTCACAACGCCCCATGGCTCACGGATCCCTCCCTCGCCAATACCAGCACCCGGTTGGCTGACCTGTTGCCGCAAGTTCCGGACATCGACTCGCTTTCCGTTCTCGTCCTGGACGCCCTGCACGATGCCCACCAGGCGATGCTCAAGGGCGGTTTTGCCAATGCGGTGCGTGAGATCAACGCCCACTGGACCGTGGAGCGACCGGTAGAAATCACCCTGATCGATGGCGACACCATCGCCGGTCGATTCCTGGGACTGGATTCCGACGCCAACCTCCGCATTCTGCTCCCTGGCGGTCAGGAACGCCTTGTGGCTCATCACCACGTTGCCCGACTCAAAGAAGTAGGCTGGGAATGACCCATAGGGTCCACTTTGCCCAACTGATCACGCGGTCACAGGATCTTCGCTTGGCCGGCAGGCAAGGTAACCCACGGCCAGAATAAGGGCGGCAAAGAGAAAATCCGAAGCGAGCGAGTTCCGGAAAAACATCCAGGTAGGCGGGTAGCCGGGAAGTCCGATCGTCAGTGCCTGAACAAGTCCGCCAAACCCGCCCGGATATGCCGGCTCCATTACCGCCCAACAGACGGCATTGGTCACCAGGTAAAATGCGAGCGCATTGGCGAAAAGGAGAGCTGCCAGACGGCCGAACCGCAGCTGTTTCCAGCGCGCCGCCCAGCGACCGGAGGCTACCGCGGCCACCAGGCAAACCCATCCCGCCATCTGCCCGATATCGAAAATCGGGTAGCCAAGGGCGCGGCTAAGCGCGAGATCGGAGAGGGCGATCGCCGCAATCGGAAGGGTCCAGGCCAAGGCTCCGGGCAAGAACAAGCCACCGCAGAAAGCTGCCGCCATCAGGGGTGAAAAATTCGGCAGGCCGGGCAGAAGGGTGGCCCGAAGTACCCGAAAAAGCGCGACAGCGATTATCAGCCCAACGATTGCGCCGATTTGCCATCGCGAAGATGTGCGACTTAACGTCATTCGGTTACTGGATGAAGTTAAACAGGAAAATCTGTCCAGGGTAATCCTCAAAATCGTTCAATCGAATCGCAGGCTTGCCAATTCTCCGAAGACGTACCCAATGAAGACGTCGACCTCCGCGCGCAACGGGATCCTGTTCTCATCATCGGAGAGCCAGACCGATCCGCTCCGAAACTTCCCATGCGGAGCGAGGCGATGTTTTTTTACTTCGATTCGCTGAATCTGGAAATCGAGCTTGATCGCTTTGCGAGAAACGCCGGCGATCTTGATCTGCTCATGCTTGGCTACGGTGACTTCCACCAAAAACGGCGCATCGCCGGGAAATGCGACGACACCGATTGTGTCACCATCGTTCAAAACCTGGCTGCGGATGAATAGCATGGCAGAGATAGTGTCGCGAACTGGCTCTACTTTGATTTTTTTCCATTTCGCCACATCCTTTGGACCAGGGGTCACCGCGCGAATCCGCCAGAGACCATCCGGTTTGAAAACCGCCTCCGTCCTCACCCTCTTCCTGGCATACTTCTCCAATTGCTCGAACGCGACCGACTTGAGACCCTCTTTGAGGATCACGGCTTTGTGCCTGGCATCAAGCTGCCAAAGCGCCCGCACCAAACCGTCCGTCCCTCCCTCGATCTCCACCAGAATGCTGTCTCCCGAATACCAAAGCCTCGCTTTTGCGCTCGCAGCTCCGATATCCGACCAGCCAAAGCGAAATTCACCCGAAAAGGGTCTTACCAGGGGAAAAGGCCCTGGAACTGCCGGACGGATGCGGTCGCTCCAGGGCTCGGAAGACTCGCAAATGGAGAGGACCGCCGCGGCCAGCGCAATGACCGCGAGGGCCAGCTTCACGCGGAAGGCAAAACGGCCTCTAGCGATTTGCTCGGGGCCCATCCCTGTTCTCCGCTCGGCGCGCCGCAAAAAGTCCACTCGCCGCTGCGTCCAAGCACCCGCAGGGGCGCGCCGCCAGGCAAGCGTAACACCGTCGCTGACTGGTCAGCGGGCGCGGCAAGAAGCGTAACTCCTCCCTTGTCCGAAACCACAGCCATGTTTCGCTCGAAGACACGCGGATCGGCGAGGTAGCCGGTCAAGAAGAGCGCGGCTCCCGCGATGACCAGCCCGAGTGCTCCGATCAAGGGCCACAGGCGAGCCGCCTTGGCGAAAACAACGAAGAGAGACAGAAACGCTCCAAACCAGGCGAGGACGCATCCCGCAATGATCAGCGGCCCGAGCGGCATTCGCTCGGCGACAACTTCCCGCCAGGTTGAAGGCGCGGGAGGCACTCCCTGCGAACGCTCAATCTCGGACAAAGCCATTCGCGCATCCACCATGCGCGGATCGAGCATCATGGCGCGGCGAAAGTTCACCGCAGCCTGCGGGCGCTGACCTTCCTTCTGCTGCGCCAATCCGAGACTGTAGTAAAGCCCGGCGCTTGGTCCCTGGGTTGCGAGGGCCGATTCAAAGGCACGAATTGCCGCCGCAAATTCACCTCTCGCGAAAGCTGCATGCCCGTCCTGGATCGTTTCCGCCCTGACGCACAGGGCAGCCACGAACAGAAAACCGCAGAACAGCTTAGTTGGGAATTTCATGATCAAAAGTCTTGAGCTGATCGAGGATCTGTTTGCGCTCGGCGGCATCAAGTTTCGCGCCATTGGCGGAATACCTGCCTTCATCACGCCGGCTGAGAACGGTGCGCATGGCCAATTTTGTCTCATCACTCGCGCGCGAGTTCTCGAGAAGTTCGCTCACATCCGAGGGCGCTCCATTCGACTTCAGCCGGTCGCAGATAAACTCTCCGGCCATATCGAGGAACTGTTCCGGCGCGCAATCGGGATCTTGCATCCTGCGGAAGAGTTTGCGGCTCTCCCTTCGCGCGGCGGATTTTTTCGCGAGGGATGAGGCGGCAGCGGCTCGCCCCAAACCGAACATCAACGCGACCGACCAGACGACGGCCAAAGCGCCATTCGCAACAAGGAAGCTGCGACCGTGAGCGAAGGGCGTGAAGGATGCCGGCGAGAAGTCAGAGGCGAGCAGACTTTCCTGTTGAATCGCCACGGGTGAGGCGGCCGGGGCGGGCTGAGCCGCGGGAGTCGCAGCAGCCACTGCCGCTGGATCGGCCGTTCCCTTTGCGGTCACCTCGATCGCAGTGCTCTTGATCGTCACATACTTCTCCAGCGACGGATCGAAAAAGGAGAGTTGCGCCACAGGTGTTTTCGCCTGGTCTTCGCGTGCAACGATCATGAACTCGAATCGCTTTTCGCCAATGAAGCCGACAGGATCGCTAGGGCTGGCCTCAAACTTTTCGCCGGGAGGATAAGAGCGCCATCCCTCGGCGTTGAGCAGGACTGGCGGCGCCATCGCGTCGAAATTTCCGCGCCCAGATACCGCGACGTTGAAGGAAATGGGGTCGCCTGCCGCAGCCTGCTTTGGAGCCGCTGTGGCCTGCAGCGAGAACTGGCCCACCGCACCGCTGAAGTCCTCCGGGCGGCCGTCTTTTGGCAAGGGCTTTACCTCCAGCTTTGCAGACTGGGTTCGCACAGTGATCTGACGAATGTCGCCCGACATCATGTTGCCGAAGAAGCCACCGAAAAAGTCATCGAATCCCGAAGGGGACCTGCTCGGAACTTGTACCTGGGACTCGATCGTCGCCGGTGCAACCTCAAGGGTTCCCGCCTTTGCGGCCGAAATGGCCGTTTGAAAAATGACGACATTGTAGACGCGACCGTCCACTTCCTGCTGCTTCTCATTTGGTTTGGAAAAAGGCATCACCGTAAAGCCTTCGCCCGCAAATATGGGCCGGTCTGGCAAACGTGCCGGATAGCTGGCGTCGAAGTAGAACCGCAGTTCAACTGGCACAACCTCGCCAACATAAAGAGTCTTCTTGGGGATGATCAGGTCTCCAAAGGTGATCTTCCTCTCTTCGGATTGAGACCCTTGCGAGCGTGGCGGGGTTTGCGCGGAGGACGGCGGAGAAACGCTCTGTCGCCCCGTCTGACTTTTTGGAACCGGGATGGCGGGACGGACGGGAACTCCTTGACCTCCCATAACGTGCAAAGTGAGCGGCACCGTTTTGACGGTTTTCCCGCCTATCGTGACAGGAATGGGAGGAATCGTGAAATCGCCCGGCCGCAACGGCACGATGAGATAGCTGAAAGTTGACGTCGCAGTGGAATTGACACCTCCGCCCTTCATCTGCCACTGCATCTGTTCGGACTTGCCGATAAAGCGGGCATCGATTCCGTCGATGTTCAATTGCTGCGGAATCTGGGCTCCCCGCCCTCCCGTAACCGAGATATTCAGCCGCACAGGCTGACCAACCCCGGAATATTCCTGGGAAAG
>DASTFP010000094.1:0-3499 GCA_035719865.1 Terrimicrobiaceae bacterium
TCGATTCCCGGCTTCATGATGGGAATGAGCCTTATCGCATCGCCGCCCACGTTTTGCGCAATGTCGGTCGTAATGGTCGAAAGCGATGCCACCGTGAGCTCTGCCCGCGCGGCCACCGGGAGAGAAAGTGAAAAACAGAAGAGACAAACCAGCGTTTTAATAATGATAACGAGGTATCAGTATCATGTGAGCTCGGCGCGGACAAGGCGTCTCCGTGTGATTCTTCAAGAAACGCCGGCGCGCATAGCCCGCGATGAGTGGACGCTCTAGCGAGTCGCGTAGGACCGCGTTTCTGCTAATTCCGTGTGGTCGGAGGGTTGACTCTCATATCCGGGATCGTCGCCGCCATGGCAATTCGCGAAACCGTTCGACACATGCCTGCTCGCTGACGACTGCCTCGTAATGCATTGCCCAACTCGATAAGGCCTCGTTCATCGAGTGCCAGACTCCAAAGCTCCCAGCCCGAGACCGCGCACTACCAAGACGATGGCGTCTTGTGATCTCTGGCCGGCCCCTAGTCCGCGCAAAGAATTCGTGGCGGCGAAGCCGTGAGACTCTTTCGCCGCCTGGTGGGCGTGTCTCTCGGCGGCGGACATTCTTTCCGGCCGCCCTGAATTACGATAGCGTGCGACTACCTCTTTCGCCGGATGTTGATGGTCATGATGGTATTCCACGAGCCATCCGGTCCCAGGATCGAGGACGTAAAGACTTTGTGGTCGGGGCTTTTCAACTCCGTCACTTCTCTGAATTTGGAAGGCGCTTCCGGACTGGGAACGGGGCCTTCGGTTTCCCATGTCAGAATATTTCCCGTGACATCGAACGTGCCCTCAAACTGCCAGAGGTGGCTGGTCATGCTATCGATCACCGTTCCGATGTATTTTTTCTTCGCGGGGTCGTAGCCGACGGTCAGAACTTGCTCGTAGGGAAAATCAGGTACGGTGCCTTTGATTTGCGCGACAAACCAGAACCCGCCGATCAAGCGAGAGCTTTCGACTCCCTTGAGTTTCGTCGGCGGCTGTCCCGGGGCCATGAATGCCTCGCCTTCCGACTCCCATTCGCCGACAAACTTTTGAAGGATTTCGTGTTCTTTGACAGGCCCGGGCATTTCCTTGCACGCGGACGTATTCTGGGTGGGTGGTTCTTCTGTAACACTGCTCATATTCTTTTCGTCCTGATTGATGGTTTCGCCGGTTCGTCCAGCTCAAAGAGATGACGAACGACCGGCGGAAGCAGAGGACATCGGTGTGCGAATTTTTTTTGGCGAAGTTGGCTCTGGCCACTTCTTCGCCAAATCCTGCTCGGGTCGTTGGAGTGATCTTCCTTCATCGACACGTAAAGGACCGCTAGAGCGGACGAGCAAATGACAGTTCATGCCCATCAGGATCAGCCATATGAAAATAACGTTCGCCCCATGACGCATCCTGAGGAGTGTCTGGATGAAAGCCCTTTTCCATGAGATACGCCCAGAAACGGTCAACATCAGAAACATGAAAAATCAGCCGCCCCCACCTGATACCAGTGTTGCCGTGTTCGAGGTTCAGGATCGGATCCCCGCCTTTTGTGCGAAGCGATGTGAAATATGAGCCTTCGCCACCGTAGATGATTTCCAGTCCCAAGACATCTTTGTAGAAGCGAACGGATGCCTGCATGTTCGCAACCCGAAGGGTAACCGCGGAAATCTTCTCAACCATAGATGTGGCTCCAGGGAAATGGCATTACGTCCAGCCGTTTGCTCCAGCTTGTCCTCAAAGCCCAAAACCGTAAAGAACGAGGCAAGCTTTTAGGCGGCCTTTGCAAGGAGGTGAGCGTTTTCGAGCAGGCGTTGGATTTCTACATCGACGAGGCCGGTATAGACTTAGGTATAGACGCTAGTCCTTGCCGCTGCGTATCGTCTCCGGATTCCGTAATTTGCATCCCCGTGGCACGCTCCTGACACGACTTTCCTCAGCGGGCGCGTTTCCTTCCAACAGGCGCTTTCGAAATGAGGATGTTTTAAGCGTCGGAAGCGATTTAGGAGCCCATGATTCTGCCCTCCGGCTGCCAGGCCGACATTACACAAACTCCAGCTCAAACAGATCGTAGGGGTTAATGTGCCCATAAATGTAGGGGTTAATGTGCCCATAAAAGATTGGGATCAAGGCTGCAAAGTCCCCTCCGGATGAATGCCAGGAGCGCCTTCCCCGCGAATAAGCGTTCGGATGACTCCGATCTGACATGATATCCGAAAATCACAGAATCACTTGTTAGGCGCCAGCGCTGCGACTATCCTAGATAGCTGCGACCGACCCAATGAAGGAGAGTGAACTATGACTGATCAGATCGTGTCCACCTTACAGCAAAGCCTCCGCGGACGACTCATCGGTCCAAGTGATGCTGACTACGATGCCGCCCGTGCTCTCTACAACGGTATGATCGACAAGCGACCGCGCCTGATTGCGCGCTGCGTAGACGTCGCCGACGTTATCGCCGCGGTGAACTTCGGCCGCGACCAGGGCCTGCTTGTTGCCATCCGTGGAGGCGGCCACAATGGCCCAGGCTTTGGCAGTTGCAACGACGGACTGGTCATCGACCTCTCGATGATGAGGAGTGTGCGCGTAGATCCGGCGAGCCGAACCGTTCGGGTTGATGCTGGCTGCACGTCCGGCGATGTCGATCATGCCACCCACGCGTTCGGACTGGCCGTGCCATTTGGCATCGTCTCGAGCACCGGCGTCGCGGGCCTCACCCTCGGTGGGGGCACGGGGTACCTCACTCGCAAGTGCGGACTCACGATCGACAACCTGCTCGAAGCGGACGTTGTCCTGGCCAACGGCAGTTTTGTCACGGCCAGCAAAAGCCAGCATCCCGATCTCTTCTGGGCGCTGTGCGGGGGAGGTGGCAACTTTGGCGTGGTGACGAGCTTCCTGTTCCAGGCGCATCCGGTCGGTACGGTCTACGCGGGCCCGATCTTCTGGGAGGCTACTCACGCCAAGGCCGTGATGAGCGCCTATCGCGACTTCCTGCCGACCGCCCCCGAGGAACTGGGTGCCTTCGTCGGCCTCAAGACGGTGCCATCGATGGACCCGTTTCCGAAGGACTACTGGGGCAGGCGCGCCTGTGCTGTGATTTCCAGCTACAACGGCTCCACGGCGGAGGGTGAGAAGATCATGGCGCGACTGCTCAAGTCCCTGCCGCCGCCCATCTTCAACTGGATGGGTGCGATGCCGTTCCCCGCGATGCAAGCGTTGTTTGACCCGTTCTTTCCGAAGGGCCTGCAGTGGTATTGGAAGGGCGACTTTGTCAAGTCCCTGCCGGACGAGGCGATCGATACGCACATCGCACAGGCCGCGAAGGCGCCGAGCGAGTTGTCGCTCATGCACCTCTACCCGATCGATGGAGCCGTCCGCCGCGTGCCGAAAGACGCGACCGCGTGGAACACACGCGACGCCACTTGGTCTATGGTCATCGCTGGGATCGCCGCCGACCCGAAGCAGGCCGATGCCTTGAAGACGTGGGGGCG
>DASTFP010000095.1:0-13681 GCA_035719865.1 Terrimicrobiaceae bacterium
GCTCGAGCGGCTTCATCTCAGCACCGACGATGCGGATCTTGTGGAGATCAATGAAGCTTTCGCCGCTCAGGTTCTCGCCGTTTTGCGGAAATTGAAGGAGGAAGGCATCGGCGAGATTCCCGATGAACGGCTGAACGTCAAGGGAGGCGCTATCGCGATTGGTCACCCGGTTGGCGCGAGCGGCGCCCGCCTCGTGCTCACTGCTTTAAAGGAACTTCAACGCAGGAAATCCCGGCAGGCCCTCGTAAGCCTGTGCGTGGGGGGAGGACAGGGGGCCGCTCTTTGGCTTGAACGCTTATGAGCGCCGCGGCCCATCCGCCCTCAACAACCGCCCCCGCCGAGCTAATTCCTGGTTTGGCGGAAGTGCGATCTGTGCAACTGCGTTTTGAAGAGGATGAGGTTGCAGTCGTTCAATTCGACCGTCCCGGAAGCTCCGCCAATGTGCTGGACTCAAACACTCTTCACGCTCTTGCCGACCTGCTCGGAGAGCTAGAGCGAAGATCGTTGCGCGGGGTGATCTTCGAGAGCGCCAAGCGGTCGGTCTTCATTGCGGGAGCAGACTTGAAGGAGTTGGCGGGCACGCAGAGGAGGGCGGAGCTTGTTGATCTCGGCCAACAAACCTTCGCGAAAATCGCCGCGCTCAAGTGTGTAACGGTGGCAGCGATTCACGGTGCGTGCGCGGGCGGAGGACTCGAACTCTCGCTGGCCTGCGACTACCGTGTCGCGAGCCACGATCGATCCACGCGCATCGGCCTGCCGGAGGTGAATCTTGGTCTTATTCCGGCATGGGGTGGCTCGACGCGCCTGCCTCGGATCGTCGGTCTGTCTCGGGCATTGAAGGTCATCCTGCGCGGTGATTTGATGGCGGCTTCAAAGGCGAAACGCCTTGGTGTTATCGATTCTCTCGCGCCTCAGGAGCGTCTCTTCGAGTTGGCGCGGCAGTTCGTAGCCGAAGGAAAGCCCCGTTGGCGCAACGCTCGGCACTTTGCCTGGATTCCCGCGTGGCGGACCGTTGCCGCTTTGGCCAGGAGGTCCGTGCTTAAGAAAACACGCGGCCACTACCCCGCCGCGCTCAGCGCCATCGATGTGGCGGCAAAATCTGTTCTTCGCAGTGTCCCAAAGTCGCTGGCCGCCGAAAAAGAAGCGATTCTGCGGCTGGCCGATACTGAGGTCTCGCAGAACTTGATTCGGGTCTTTTTTTTGCAGGATCGTGCAAAGCACCTCCCCGCCCCGCAGGCAGCACCTGTGCGCAAGGCGGCCGTCATTGGCGCGGGTGTGATGGGTTCAGGCATTGCCCAGTGGTTTGCCGCCCGGGGCGTGGACGTTCTGCTCCGGGATGTGGAAACCGGGCAACTGGCCCGTGGCTTGCAGCGGGCGGAAAAACTTTTCTCCGAAGCGCGTCGTCGTGGGTTGCTCTCCGCCGCCGAGGCCCGGGCTGGACTTGATCGAATCGTGCCGGCGGAGGTGCCCGTTGACATGAAGTCCATCGATTTGGTCGTCGAAGCCGCCGTGGAGAAGATGGATCTGAAAAAACAGGTCTTTGCCGATCTCGAGGGGCGGACGCGTCCCGAGACGCTCCTGGCGACCAACACCTCCGCGCTATCAGTAACGGAGATCAGCCGTGCCTTACGGCATCCCGAACGCGTCGTGGGCCTTCATTTCTTCAATCCGGTTCATCGGATGAAACTCGTCGAGGTGGTTCGAGCCGAGCAGACTTCCGAAACGACGACGGATACGGCGGTGGCCTTTGTGCAGCGGATCGGCAAGTTCCCGGTGGTTGTCCGGGATCGACCCGGTTTTCTGGTTAATCGCATTCTCCTGCCCTACCTGCTTGAAGCCGTGCGGCTCTTTGAGCGTGGTGCCGAGGTCGCGGCGCTCGATGAATGCATGCTCCAATTTGGCATGCCGATGGGACCTCTGCGTCTGCTCGATGAGGTGGGACTCGACGTCGCGTCTGATGTCGCCCAGACGCTTTGCACAGCCTTTCCGGAGCGGATGAGGATGCCGGAGATTTTCCCGCTGCTGCTTGCTGCCAAGATTCGGGGCCGGAAGGGTGGCGAGGGATTCTATACATACCATAAGGGTCATCATGCGGGCGCCAATCCCGCGGTGCTGGGGCTAAGGACGGAGGGAGACAAGGCCGGCCTCACTCAGGACGAACTTCAAAAGCGCATGGTTTTGTTGATGATTAACGAGGCGGCGATGTGTCTCGAAGAACGCATCGTCGAAGACCCTAAAGATGTCGATTTCGCTATGATCATGGGGACCGGCTTTGCCCCGTTCCGCGGCGGGCCGCTACGTTATGCCGATTCTGTCGGCATCGCAAAGATCACGAATGATCTTCAGAGACTCAATGAGGCGGGAGAGCGCCAGTTTGCTCCCTGCGCCCGGCTCATCGAAATGAGCAAGCCGGACAAGACTTTCCATGGTCACTAACCGCTTCTCGGCTTGGCGGGTTTGGAGCTTCGAACGAATCTCAGAACCCGGCCTTTCGTTCCGAGAGGTTCGAACAACCTGCGATTTCCATGCCAAGAGACGATAACGAATCCGTGATCGACACGTCGCGCATGTCGGAAGGCGAGCGCGCAGCGCTGGAAGTGACAGAGGCCGCGCGGGAGGCGGCCTCGATGGAGAGGACGTTCGCAGGCGGGTTGTTCTTGGGAAGCTATGATTTTTCGCAGGTTGCGCCTTTTCCAGAACAGTCCTTCGAGGATCGGGATCAGGGAGACGCTTTTCTCTCGAGGTTGGGGGAATTTCTCCGGAACAACACGAACCCGGACGAGATCGATGAGACTGGCGAAATTCCCGACCAGGTCATCGATGGCCTCGCAAAATTAGGAGCGTTTGGAATCAAGATACCCACCAAATACGGGGGTCTTGGCCTTTCGCAGACCAATTATTGTCGCGCTGCCATGATGCTGGGAAGCTGGTGCGGCAACATGACGGCGCTGTTGAGTGCGCACCAGTCGATCGGCGTTCCGCAGCCGCTCTTGCTCTTTGGCACTGCGGAGCAGCGGCAGAAATATCTGCCTCGAATCGCCAAGGGAGAGCTCTCGGCTTTCGCCCTGACCGAGCCGGGCGTTGGGTCCGATCCTGCCCGAATGGAGACGCATGCCGAGCCCAACGGAGACGGCTACATCCTGAACGGCAGCAAGCTCTGGTGCACAAACGGGACTCGCGCCGGGGTTATTGTCGTCATGGCAAAGACCCCGCCGAAGGTGGTTCGCGGACAGAGCAGGAATCAGATTACGGCTTTTGTTGTGGAAACCGGCTGGCCCGGTGTGGAGATCGTGCAACGCTGCCGGTTTATGGGGCTGCGGGCCCTCTACAATGCGGTGATCGAATTTCATAATGTCCGCGTGCCTCGAGAGAACGTGCTCCTCGCTGAAGGAAAGGGTCTGCGGGTGGCGTTGAGCACGTTGAACACGGGACGCCTCACACTCCCGGCAGCCTGCGTGGGCCTCGCCAAGCGGTGCCTGGAGATCAGCACCCGTTGGGCGAAGGAACGTGTCCAATGGGGAAAACCTATCGGCGAGCACGCGGCGATCGCGAGCAAGATTGCCGACATGGCTGCGGCAGCTTTCGCGATGGAGTCAATGACGCTGCTTACCGCCGCGCTGGTGGACCGCGCGAAGTCGGATTTCCGGCTCGAATCGGCGATCTGCAAGATGTTGGGAACTGAGTGGGCCTGGAGAATTGCCAACGACACAATGCAGATTCGCGGTGGACGCGGTTACGAGACGGCGGCGTCGCTTCGCAGTCGCGGCGAGTCGCCGGATCCCGTGGAACGAATCGTTCGCGACAGCCGCATCAATACGATTTTTGAGGGTTCGAGCGAGATCATGCGATTGTTCATCGCGCGGGAGGCCCTCGATCCGCATTTGAAGATCAGCGCGCCGGTTCTCGACCGGCGCCTGCCTGCTTCGCTGCGGGGAACCGCGGGCCTGCGCGCCGCGCGCTTCTACAGCGCGTGGTACCCATCCACCTACATTCCGCGGAGGATTGAGAAGAAATTCGATCCGCGCCTGGCCCACTACGTTCACTGGTGCGCGGCGGTGGCCCGGCAGTTGGCCCGGCGAATGTTTCATCGAATGCTCGTCCATGGACCCGCGCTGGAAAAGCGACAGCTCCTTCTGGGTCGTTTCGTGGATATTGGAGCGGAGCTTTTCGCGATGTCGGCGACCCTCGCACGCGCTCAGGCGATGGTTGAGCGCTCGGACCCCGGGGCGTCAAGCGCCGTGGATCTGGCCGACTATTTTTGTCGCTGCTCGCAAATTCGTATTGCGGAGTGGTTCCGGGCCCTCTCACGGAACGCCGACGATTCCGGCTATCGCCTCGCCCGCAAGATGCTCGATGAGTTGCCCGAGACGCTCACGGAAGGGATCTTGCAAAAGACGCTCGATCACCGGTAGGCGTGTGGCTCAAAGAGAAATCTTGGTCCCCAGGACCTCCAAAAATCGCGCCAGCCAGGCGGAATGGGCTGGCCACGCGGGGGCGGTGACAAGGTTTCCGTCCACGTAGGCTTGATCGACGGCAATATTCTGGAACTCGCCGCCCGCCGACGTGACTTCGGGTCCGCACGCAGGGTAGGCGGAGCACTTGCGCCCCTTCAAAATTCCGGCCGCAGCGAGAACCTGCAAACCATGGCAGATTGCCGCAATTGGCTTGCCAGCCTCGGCGAAGTGGCGCACGTAGCGGATTACCTCCGGCTTCAAGCGCAAATATTCCGGGGCTCGGCCCCCCGGAATCACGAGCGCATCGAAGTCCTCGGGCCTGACCTCTGCAAACGTAGCGTTGAGGGTGAAATTGTGCCCCGGCTTCTCCGTGTAGGTTTGGTCGCCTTCGAAATCGTGGATACCGGTTTTCACTGTGTCGCCGGCCTTCTTGTCCGGGCAGACTGCCGATACCTTATGCCCAACCATCTGCAACGCCTGGAAGGGAACCATGTTCTCGTAATCCTCCACGAAATCGCCCGTTATCATCAAAATGCTTTTCGCGCTCATAGAGCAGCTTACGCCTGCGGCGCCGCAGTGTCGAATTGATGCCCTGTCTTTGCGGATCTTCGTCTACGAAGCTTGAGTTCATGTGATCATGGTCCTCTTCGGGTGGAATCTGGCCGACAATTTGCTTCATTAAGGGAAATGAATTCGGGGTTGAAATCGGCTGAAGGGCGGCGCCTGATTGAGGAGGATCATCGGGATGGAAACTGGAAGCGGTGGGGGACCTATCTTCCCGAGCGGCAATGGGGCACCGTGCGCGAGGATTATTCGCAGGATGGCGACGCCTGGCACTACTTTTCGCACGATGCTGCTCGCAGACGTGCCTACCGGTGGGGCGAGGATGGGTTGCTCGGCTGGTGCGACAGGCAATGCCGGTTGGCCTTTGCGCTCGCACTCTGGAATCGAAAGGATCCGTTCATCAAAGAGCGGCTCTTTGGTTTGGCTGGTCCCGAGGGGAACCACGGCGAGGACGTCAAGGAATGCTACTACTATCTCGACGCCACACCAACGCATTCCTACGCGAAGGGACTCTACAAATATCCGCAGGCCGCGTTTCCCTACTCCACGCTCATCGAGGAAAACGCGCGGCGAGGAAGAGAATGCCGGGAGTTTGAGCTCACGGACACCGGGATTTTTGACGAGAACCGCTACTTTGATGTGTTCGTCGAGTATGCGAAATACAACCCCGACGATGTTGCCATCCGCATTACCATTGCCAACCGTGGCCCGCAACCGGCGTCCCTTGACGTTCTGCCAACCCTTTTCTTTCGCAACACGTGGTCATGGGGATGCAAGCATGAGGGTTGCACTCTCAAGCCGCGCCTCTGGAAGACGGGCTTGGCGCGGGTGGCTTGTTCCCATGAGACCCTGGAAGATTATGAGTGGTTGATGGGGACGGAGCCGCACACTCTCCTTTTTACCGATAACGAAACCAATCTGGATCTCTGCTTTGGCGTACCGAATTACTCACCCCATGTGAAGGATTCCTTTCATCGCTGGCTTTGCGAGGGCGAGATCGAAGCTGTCAATCCCCGCAACCACGGAACAAAAACCGCCGCACTTTATCGGTTGGATATTCCGGCCGGGGGCGAGTTCGTCCTTAAGCTGGAGCTCGCGCGCCGCGGCAAGAAATTCGCTGAGTTCGATAGCGAGCGGTTTGATAAGATTTTCGCGCTGCGCATCGAAGAGGCGGATCAATTTTACGCGGAAACGATCCCCGACGCTCTTTCCGACCAGCAGAAGAATGTCGCCCGGCAGGCGTATGCGGGGCTCGTTTGGACGAAGCAGTTCTATCATCTCGTGGTCGAGGACTGGTTGATCGGCGACCCCTACGAGATGCCCCCTCCGGCAGAACGCAGAGCCGGGCGCAATTCGCAGTGGCTCCATGTTTTCGCGAAGGACATTCTCTCCATGCCGGACAAATGGGAATACCCGTGGTTTGCCGCGTGGGATCTCGCGTTTCACATGGTACCCTACGCCCGGATTGATCCTTATTTTGCCAAACAACAGCTAACGGTTCTCCTCCGCGAATGGTATATGCACCCCAACGGGCAACTCGCGGCCTACGAGTGGGAGTTTGGGGACGTAAACCCGCCCGTGCACGCTTGGGCGGTGTGGCGCGTTTACAAAATCTGCGGCACGGGCGAGTCCCGGGACCGCGAGTTCCTCGAAAGCGCATTCCAAAAGCTGCTTCTCAATTTTACCTGGTGGGTCAATCGCAAGGACCATGAGGGTCATAATCTCTTTTCGGGGGGATTTCTCGGCCTCGACAACATCGGAATTTTCGACCGTTCCAAGCCATTGCCCACCGGGGGCTACCTTCAGCAGGCCGATGGGACGGCCTGGATGGGGTTCTACTGCCTGACGATGCTGGCAATGGCGCTGGAGCTCGCACACGAGAACCCCGCCTATGAGGATATGGCTTCGAAGTTCTTCGAGCACTTCATTTCGATCGCCGACGCAATCAACAATTTCGACGGCACCGGTCTTTGGGACGAAACGGACGGCTTCTATTACGATCACCTGCGGGTCAATGGATCGCGCCAGGTATTACGCACGCGCTCGATGGTCGGCCTCATTCCCATGCTCGCAGTCGTGGTGCTCGATGATTCGCACCTCGAAAAGCTGAAGGGATTCGGAAAACGCGTAAAGTGGTTCCTGAAATACCGTCCGGACCTCGCGCGACTCATCACCTGGTGCACCCACTCCGACGACCGGATGAGCACATTGCTTGCGCTGCCGAACCGCGGACGTCTCGAGCGACTCTTGCGCAGAGTCCTCGATGAAACTGAGTTTTTCTCGCCGCATGGCGTTCGATCGCTTTCTGCGGTGCATGGGGAGAGTCCGTTCTCTTTGGAGATTGGCGGCCAGGTGTACTCCGTGGAATACGCGGCCGGGGACTCGCCATCCTGGATGTTTGGCGGGAACTCCAACTGGCGCGGTCCCATTTGGTTTCCGATCAACTACCTGCTGCTTGAGGCGCTGGAGCGTTATCACCATTTTTATGGTGATACCTTCACCATCGAATGTCCGACGGGCTCGGGCATCCAGATGAATCTCGATCAAGTCGCCCGGGAGCTCTCGCGCCGTCTGGCCACGCTGTTTCTGCCTGATGCGGCGGGAGCCAGACCCTGCCACGGAGACTATCCCCTTTATTGCACGGATCAGCATTGGAAGGATCTCGTCTTGTTTCACGAATACTTTCACGGAGACGATGGACGCGGCTTGGGCGCTTCCCATCAGACCGGTTGGACCGCTCTGGTCACGCGTTGCATCGAGGACCTTGCAGATCATCCCGCCGAGCAGGTTCCGTCTCCCCGAGTATCGTAGAGCAACACTCTTCTCGCCGCCCAAGGGACTGCATGGAGAGCCGTAGCGAGCCGGGGCATGCTCAGTGTTCGCAGATGCGTCGGTTAAGGCAGCGCTATTTCTCTAGTAAAAAGCGAGATTCACACACAAAGGAAAAGTGACGAGCGGACCCTTGGCTGTCACCAGCGCGACGAATTCAACAGTGAGATGCCACTTGTTCACACTGTCGAGAGCAATTGCCGGAACAACTCGATAAGGGTGGTGCGCTTAGTAGCCAAGCTTCGCGAGGAGACGCACAACGGCCGCGGAAATGAGGCAATAGCATGGGAGCGTCCTGTCTGGCGGGGTTCGGGAGTTGTAGATGATCTTGTGTCAAGGGCCTGTGAACGACAGGCGGTTGGCACAACCGCCTCCACAAGGGTGCCGAGCGGTCCCTCAGCTCGATTGTGGGCGCTTGGTTCGCAATCTCCCGCGATGTGACGTGCGATCGATTTGGATGACCGCGAATCTTTGAGAGAGATATGCGAACTGGGTTGCTCGTAACGCGGAATCGCGTCATGAGCGATCGAAGCTTTCTGCCAAAGACGCTGCGCTCGACATCAATGAGCGCCTGTCGACTTTGCCGGTTCGCCGGCTTTGAGAAACGGGGCGAACAAGTCCATGGGGATCGGCAAGAACGTTGTCGTGTTGTGTTCGCTTGAGATCTCCTTCATGGTTTGCAAGTAACGCAATTGCAGAGCGATGGGCTGGCTCGAGATCATTTCCGCGGCCTGCACGAGCTTTTCCGCGGCTTGGAACTCGCCCTCCGCATTGATGATCTTCGCCCGGCGCTCGCGCTCGGTTTCGGCTTGTCTCGCCATGGCGCGCTTCATGGTATCCGGCAGCATGACATCCTTGACCTCGACAGCGGTGACCTTCACTCCCCAGGGTTCAGTTTGGCGGTCGATAACTTCCTGGAGCCGCTGGTTGATCCTTTCACGCTGTGAAAGGAGTTCATCCAATTCCGCCTGCCCGATAATACTTCGCAGGGTCGTTTGAGCGATTAGCGAAGTGGCTTTGAGAAAGTTCTCCACCTTGATTATGGCGGCCTCCGGATCCAACACGCGGAAGTAGACCACGGCGTCCACGGTAACGGGCACGTTATCCCGAGTCATGATCTCCTGCTTGGCGACGTTGATGGTGATGACTCGCAAGTCCACTTTGACCATGCGATCCACGATAGGGATCAGAAGGATTAGACCGGGGCCTTTTGCTCGAAGCAATTTGCCCAGCCGGAAGATGACGCCCCGCTCGTATTCCCGGAGGATCCGGATCGTTTGCGAGAGGATTATTGCCACGAGAACTATGACCGGGATGGCCCACGAGAAGAGGCTTAGCAGGGATTCGAGTGATTGCATCTTGGCTCCTTAGTTTTTCGGCCTTACTTTGAGAGTTAGTCCCAGTATGGCGGCGACCTCCACGGGCTCCCCCTCTTTTACCGGGGTATCGCTCACCGCATTCCAATACTCCCCTTCAACGAAGACCTTGCCGCCGATCGAGTCGATCGGTGTAAACGCCTCAACAGTCCTGCCGAGCAGCGTTTCCTTGCCGGCTTTGATTGGCAACAGCTGCGCCCGCAATCCCTTGGCTAATACGAATGCAAAGAAAAGCGCCGTGATGATTGTGGCCGGGATAATATAAGCCAATGATAAGCGAAACAAAGGATCGCCGCGGTCGAAGAGCATGAGCGAGCCAATCAGGAACGCGACAACCCCGCCGACCGTCAAGACGCCGTGCGTCGGCGCGAAGACGTCGAAAACAAACAGGACGAGGGCCAGGCCGATCAGAAGGAGACCGGTTACATTGATTGGAAGAATTGCGGCCATGTACAGCACAAGCACCAATGCAATCGCGCCGACAACTCCTGGCAGAATTGCGCCTGGGCTGCTAAGCTCGCCGATGATGCCGTAGATCGCGACCAGCATCAGGATGAACATCACCTCGGGACGCCAGACGGATTGAAAGACTCTTTCGGTTGGGGACATCGCGATCTCGACGACCTCGGCTTGCGCCGTCTTGAGCTCGTGGCCATCGACCACACGACCGTTGAGTTGATGCTGCAAATCGCGCATGTCGTTCGCGACGATATCGATGACTCCCAGCTCAAGCGCCTTGTCCGCCGGAATCGAGGCGCTCTCGCGCACCGCCGACTTTGCCCATTCGACATTGCGATGGCGCTTCGCCGCGATGGCTTCGATGTAGCTGACGGAAAAGTTCTCGAGCTTCTGCTTCATCGTGTCATCGGGCTTCTCCTCGCCGCCCGCCAGGCCCCCGCCGAGGGTTACCGGATGCGCCGCGCCAATCGTCGTCGCCGGCGCCATCACGGCGACGCTCGCCGCGAGCGTGATGAAGCAACCGGCGCTGGTGGCGGTCGCCCCAGTTGGAGCCACATAAACCACCACCGGAACCGGAGAGGCGAGGAGGGTTCGAACGATGGCCTGCGTCGAATCGAGCAAGCCGCCCGGTGTGTTGAGTTGAATGACAAGGCACTGAGCGCCCTTCGACTGCGCCTCCTCAATACTGCGCGCGATGAAAGTCGCGGTGGCGGGTCCGATCGCCCCGTCGATTTTTGCGAGGCAGATTCTCTCCCCGAAAGCGCCCACGGCGAGAGCTGTGAACCACAAAGCCAGGCATACCACCATAGCTTTCATAAACCGCCTCGAACTATGCTAAAGATATCACGCCCTTACCCGGGCAGCAAATTCTCGACCGGCAGGCCAGTCTGACGGCGAATGCCGTGGATTCCGGCAAGGCATCGATTGCCAGTTTTTTTTGAACGGCTTACACTGATTCCCATTGGAAAGTGAGCCCGTTATTCCAAAGAATTGTCAGATCCCGGCTGAGCTGGAGATCGAGGGCGTCCGCGCCGCATTGGAGCCGGCGTTCGGGGTTTGTTTGAGCGGTCCGACCGCGGCCAAGGCGACGTTTTACGATACCTTCGAATGGGGCGTTTGGTTTGGAGACCGGCTCCTTTATCAGTGCAATGGGGCGCTGCGCTTGTGCGAGCGCGATCATGACTGGATTGGCGACGTGCGACACGCGTTGCCGATGCCCGCAAAGCGAGTGCCAAAGTTTGAGTGGGAGCTCCCGGAAGGGAATCTGCGCAAGGAACTGAAGCCTCTTACCGGTCTCAGGGCCCTGATGCGGGTCGCCCGCCTTTCGATTCGAGAGCAACCCGTGGACTTGTTGAACGAAACGCAGAAAACGGTATTTCGCTTTGATCTAACGAGCTTTTATGTGGACAGCGAGTCACGCGAGCCGTTCTACCGGCTCTGTCATTTCCGGCCGCTGAGGGGTTATGATTCCGAAGCGAGACGGGCGATCGAGATCCTGCGGACACTGGGGGGCACCGACATTCGGGAGGGTCCGCTGACCATGTTCCTCCGCGAGCGCGGGAAGGTTCCGCGACGATATACGCTGCGGCCCGCGTTCGACTTGGGCCCTGATCTGTCCGCCCGGGAGACTGGGCGCCGTATCATTCACCGGGTCCTCACAATCGCGCGGGAGAATGAAGCAGGAATCATTGACGATATCGACACGGAATTTCTGCACGACTATCGGATCTGTGTTCGCAAGATCCGGTCGGTGCTCAGCCTTATTAAAGGAATCTATCCCGAGGAAAAGACGGCGGAACTGAGGGCCGCATTTGCCGGGTTTTGCGACGTTACCAATCGCTTGCGTGATCTGGATGTCTACTTGCTGGCTCGGGATGACTACACAGGTATGCTGTCCCCTGCGATCCGGCCGGGGCTGGAAGTGATGTTCCGGGACTTTGCTCGGGAGCGGCGTCGCGCTCTGAAGAGGGTCGTCGCGCATCTCGGCTCGTCTGCCTACCGCGCCGCGGTCGGGGCGGCGGAAGAGTTCTTTTCGCCGCTCGCGCACCTTCCCGAGACCGAGGTGTCGCAAAGCCCCGTGGGCCCGCTGGTCGCAAAGCGGATCAACAAGAGCTACAAGCGAATCGTCAAGATCGAGCGCTCGCTTGGCGCTGACACCCCGGACGAAGCGGTGCACCAGGTGCGCATTCAGTGCAAGAAGCTGCGCTACCTGGTTGAGTTTTTTGGCGAGCTTCTGCCTGCCGAGGAGACAGAGCACATCGAGAAGCAGTTGCGACGTCTTCAGAATACTCTCGGGCTCTTCAACGACTATTCGGTTCAGCAGCGCTCGCTGCTCAGCTACTGGGAGCGCAAGCGGAAGGAGCCTGGCAACCACGAGGAACTTGCCCTGGCGCTCGGCGGGCTTGTAGCGCTTCTCAACCAGAGCCAGCAGGCCGAGAGAGACCGCTTCCACAAAATACTTGATGAATTCTGCGCGCCTCAGATCGCCCGCGCAGTCAAGACCACCTACGTGGACTCCAAGGTCCTTGCCGCAGACTCGACGGAGAATCCAGGTGCCCAGTGAAGATCATCTCCTCCTACAGCATTAAGGGCGGGGTAGGAAAAACGGCGCTTGCGGTCAACCTTGCATACGTGCTCCAGCAGGCCGGCCAGCGCACCCTGCTTGTTGACCTCGACCCGCAGGGAGCCGCCGCCTTCTTCTTTCGCGTGAGCCCGGCACAAGAGTTCGAAATGGAGCTCGACGAACTTGCGGATGCGGGTTTGCGGCGGAACATTCGCGAATCCGATTATCCCGGACTGGACATTCTTCCCTCCAACCTGGCCTACCGCAATTTTGATCTCGTTCTCAGCGGCATGCGGAAGTCGCGCAAGCAACTCCGCTGGCTTCTTGATGAAATCGGGACGGACTACGACTGCATCATTCTCGACTGCCCGCCGAATATCACGCTGCTCTCCGAGAATGTCTTTCGCGCCTCCAATCTGATTCTCGTGCCCGTGATTCCCACCACTTTGTCGGAGCGCACGCTCGAGCAACTCTTCGAATTCTTCGTAGAGATGGAACTGCCGAACAGTATCCTGTTGCCCTTTTTCTCAATGGCGCAGACGAGAAATCGCATCCACCGGGAAACCATTGCGCATCTCCCCGAGAGGTATCCGATGTTTCTCAAGACGGTCATTCCCTTCACCGTGGAGATCGAGAAGATGGGACTTCGCCGCATGCCCGTGCTGGCCTATGGTCCAAAGCTTCGGGTCGCGCAGGCTTACCGCGCCCTGTGCCAGGAGATTCAGGACCGGCTGAACGCAGATTGAACCCGCCGCGATCGAAGGAAGGTCAACTGGAAGCTTTCTGTCGCAGCGATGTCCGGCACTGGCCATAAGGGGCGAAGAATACATGGAACTCGCGCTTATTGATGCCATCGGCCCTTTCTTCCGGGGATATCAGAGGCGGAGGATCAACTGGTCGAAAATTCCGTTTTCCCATCTCGCCACAGCCGGTCCGGGGCGCGCGGCTCAATGGAGCGTGATTCGCGCCGACCTCGACGTTTTCGCCCGCGAGGCGGCCGGGCTTGGATTCAATGCTGTTTCGCTCGATGATGTTGCGCATCTTTCCGATCACCCGTGGCTTGAGGCGGAAGTTCGCGCGCGGAATGCCGTGTTTCGCGAGGAGTTTCGCAGGCTCTTCGTGCTGTTGCGCAGTCGTCAGCTGCGGATCTATCTCACGGCGGACTTCTTAACCACATCTGCCGCGGTAGATGAGCGCTTGGGGAGCCGCACCGGCGCCGCCAGCGCATGGTTTGGCGAAGTTGTGGCCGCGTGCCTTGACGATTTTCCCGAGGTGGAGGGGATCATCCTGCGCATCGGCGAGGCGGACGGAAAAGACGTGAAGGACCCGCTGCGCAGCCGCCTGGCGGCGCGTTCGGCTCGCGAAGTCAATCGCCTCCTTCGCGTCCTGATCCCTCTGTTCGAGCGCCGCGAGCGCCGGCTGATCTTTCGCACATG
>DASTFP010000096.1:0-6787 GCA_035719865.1 Terrimicrobiaceae bacterium
CGAAGGCTCTGCAGCTTGTCGGTGAAGCTGGGCTTCGGCGCCATTCCATCGAATGCCGCCATATTCATTTTGTGCTCGCGCTCCTCCGCGGGAAGCCGAAGGTCCTTCGCAACCTTGAATTCAGCTGGTGGCGCGGCAAGAAAGCGCGCCACGATCACCAGACCCGCCACGATCGCCGCGATGGCGTGAACCCCGACACTCACCAAAACGACTGTCAGGATTATGCGCCTCCGTTGCTGGAGGCGGAGAGTCCTGGCCAGAACCGCGCTCACTCTTCCTCCTCCGATGCGGCGAAGGTGACGCCTTGAATGCCGGCTTGCGCGCAAACGTTGAGCACATCAACGATCCGCTGATGGTGCGATCCGTCCGCGGCATCCACGGTGACGAGCGCCTCGCTCCGGTTTGCTCCGGCGGTTTCCTTAAAACGGGCGAGCGTCTTGAGCAAGGCGGGCAGATCGCGGCTCCGCGGATTGTCCATGGGCAAATCATTGAGGACCACTTGACCGTCTTCCTGAATGGTGATCCGCTGTTCATCAGGAATTTCCAGGCTCTCCTCCTGAAGCACCGTTCCCGGAAGAGTCATGCTCATGTCCGCCTCTGGCTTTACGGGTTTGGAAGTGAGGATGTAGAAGAACAACAGGAGGAAGCACACGTCGATCATCGGCGCGATCTGCAGTTCGATCTGGGAATGCTCGAGGCGTTTCATTCCTGCCGAACGCCAAAAATCACTTCGATGGCCCCAGCCTCGGCGGCGATTTTCATGACCTCTTTGATCTGTCTTCCGGGCGTTCGGGCATCCGCCCGAACGTAGAGCTTGAGCGGCGGATAATTCTTGAAGCGTTCTTTGAGATAAAGTGTGAGCTGCTTGGAAGTCACAGCCCGATTGCCACTGAAAAGCTGGCCATGCTCGTCGATGTTGATGACGTCGCGGTCCCCCATTTCGCGAGGGATCCTTCCTGACGCTGCGGCCGGAATATTGATCTCAAGAAGCTTCGCCCCCTTCGTAAGCTTGCCCGAAAGCATGAAGAAGAAAAGGAGGAGCAGCGTCACGTCGATCATTGGCGCGATCTGCAGTCCAACCTCCTCGTGCTGGACACGACGCATTCTGCGACGGAGCTCGGTCATGACAAGCGCTTCAAGCCTGATCGGGCATCTCTTGAGAGACAAATTCCTGCAGCGGCGACTCCTGACCGCCGGGCAACCGGCTCCCCTGGGCCTCTCCGGTAAAGAGATCAAGAATATGAGAAAGGGCTTTGTGCGCGTCGGCCATGTTCGCCGAAACCAAACCTCGGAAGAAGAAGTAGAGGAACATCGAAGGAATCGCCAGCAGCAGACCCCCACCTGTCGCGATGAGGGCTTCTCCGATTCCCTTGGCCAAATCGGTGGCTTCAGCTTTGCCGGCGGTCAGTGCGCTGAAGCTTGTGATCATCCCCGATACCGTTCCGAGCAACCCGATCATCGGCGCCAGCACGGCGAACGTGTTCAAGTAATTCACGACGACCATCATTTTTGTCTCGGAGCGGAAGCAGTCATCGGCAACCGAGTTTTCCATCGCCGTCTTGTTAAACATATCGCGCTCGTAGTTTGCTTTCATAAGGGCCGAGGAGAGCGCATTGGTAAGCGGGCCGGGATTCGTCCGGCAATAGTCGTAAGCCGCCGCAAGGTCCCGACGCGCGACAAGATCACTAAGATGAGCCACAACCTTCGCGGGCATTATCTTCGCCTTGCGGAACATGATGCCGCAGTAGGTGCCGAGAGCGAGCGTAGCGACCGAACAGAGCGCAATAATATGCATGACGGGGCCGCCCTCCCGGTAAAGATCAAGGAGACTCTTGCTGGTTTCCACTCCGGACGCACTGGCTGTGGCCGGAAGCAGCAGGCCGCCAGTTAGGATCAGGAGGAAAGGAAGGAAGCTATCGGTTTGCTTTGGTTGCATCATGTTTTTTGCTTAGAGAACCGGGAGGCGCACCCAGGAACTCCTGGGCCTGCCTGGCATAGGAAGTGGCGGAATAGATTTCCATGAGATCATGCGAAGCTTGCTGAGCCTGGCCTAAATCTCCCGCGAACCGGCTAAGTTCAACCGCTCCCCAAAGTCCGCGGGCGGCGACCTCGGATTCAGAGCCAAAGAACAGGGCAGGGTACAGGTAGAGCTCCAGGGCTTCGTCGTATAGGCGATCCCGTTCGGGTTTGACAAACGCGTCCTCCTCCCAGCGCGGATTGTCTTCGACGAGCTTGCGGAGAGCTTTTTCCGTGGCCTTGGCAAGAATGAACTTGGCTTCGATGAGAACGGAAGGGTCTTCCGAAATTCGCTCGACCTCCTTCGCCTCTGCGACCGCCTCCTGCACCTTCCCTGAGGCAACCATCGCGCGCAACCGACCCTGCCGGGCGCGCATCGCGTCGGGCGCGCTCCACGTCTCCCTTTCGATAGCTCTGAAAAGCTCAAGAGCCTTTTGCGCGGTGGCAGGGTCGCCATTCCGCAGGAGCAGATCGCCATAAACGAGACCGACTTCCGCCGCCGGCGACCTTGGAATCGAAAGCCACGGCCGCGCTTCGCGCCAGAGGGCCTCAATCTCCTGAAGATTAATAGCTGTGGCACTTTTGAGCATCCGTGTCCGCGCCTCATTTGAGGAGAACTCAACACGGTCCACGTGAGAGCGCAGGACAGTTATGGAAGCGAAAATCGGCGCCGAGTCAATCGAGGCTCCGGCAAGGGGTGGCAATAACCTCCGCAGTCGAATGCCCTGTTCATCGATACCCATTAGCTTTCCAACCATTTTGTCACCCTGCCGCAGAAAGATCGTGTCGCGCCCTACCTGCGGAATCTGGCCGCTTGCGCCGCCCGCGAGAACAAGGCAAAGCGAAAATAGGAAGCGTTGAACCGAGACTCTCTTCATCCTTTTGCAGGATTCGCTTCATTCACCTCCGGCGTTGGGCCGCCGAGGAAACCCAGACGCTCAATCGCCTTCCGTGCTTCCTCAAAGCCGGCGAGATCTTCTCGTCCAACCAACTCCTGGTAGGTGCGGCGAGCACTCGCGTGATCAGCGAGTTTCTCGAAAGCCTCCCCGCTCCGGTAGTAGGCCTTGGCTACCCAATCACGCCAACGCCCGTGCATAACGTAGAGCCGTTGAAAATAGGATATGGCCAGATCGGGCCGGGCTTCGTCCATATAGATCTCGCCGATCGCGTAGAGTGCCCTCGCCTTTTCCTGGCCAAGGGAATGCTCGCTTGCAAGCAGCTTCTCCAAGGTTTCTCGGGCTTCATCGGTGCGGCCCGCATCCCCAAGAAGTTCGGCTTTGGCGAGCAATACCTGTCCAAAAAGCCGGGATCCACTAATTTCCCGCTCGAACCGCTCTAAGAGTTCCATAGCGCCGTTCGTGTTTCCACGCCCTATCTCACTGCGAGCCAGAGCGACCAGGGCGCGATCCTTCTGGGAGGCGCGGGGATTCCACTTCAAGAGATCACGAAACATGCCCGCTGCCTCCTCTTCTTTGCCAGTGGCCAGGAGCGCATCCGCGCAATCGGCAAGCGCCAGGGGATTAGCAGTCTGGACGTTCAGTCGTTTGGAGACTTCGACCAGATCTCTCGTCGCGCGGGAGGGATCCTTCGATCTTAGCGCGGTAGCGCGCGCCCACAACACGCGCGTCGCAAGCGTTCTTCTCGCCGTTCGCTCAGCTTCCTCGCACAAACGGTCAAGCTGGGCTAGAAATGCGGCCTGTTCGTCATCACCCTTATAGAGCTTCCCCAGGGCCGGAAACAAATCATCGACGGACCAGATCGCCGAATCGTCGCCGTAATCGCCAATTGCTTGCCAGTAAACGTCGCGGGCCTTTTCCGGCATTGCTTGCTGACGGTAAGTCCATCCCATCCAATAAATCGCCTCGGCGACACGAGGATTTCGCGGATTGTTAGTTTTGAAGGCGGCCATGTGATCGCGCAGCTTCTCATATTCCTCCATGCGCTTCAGAGCCTTTCCGATCTTGAAGACTCCCTCGGTATAAAGCTTAGTGTCCTGCTTGGGGATGCTTTGATAAGCAGCGATTCCTTCCTCGACGCGTCCCTGGGTGAGCAAGGCGTCGCCCAACAGAATCCGTCCCTCGTTACATTCGGCCGCTCCGGGATGATTGCGGAGGAAGGCATAAAGATCGTCAATACTCGCTTGATAATCCTTGTTCTGCTGTGCGCAATAAGCTTTGCGGAACTCGGCGCTCGCCCGGTAACGGCCGCTTCTGTATCGATGCAGATACTCGTCCATGACCTGCAGGCAGCGGCTAAACTCTCGATTAATCGACAGGCCGATCCCGCGCCAGTAAAGAGCATCCTCGGCCAGTTCGTGGCGCGGATACCGTGACTGGAAACTTTCGAACTCCGCTATGGCGTCCTTGTTCCGGTCAGCTTGCAGGAGACAAAACGCCTTCATGAAGTTTGCCCGCGGGGCATAGTCCGAGGACTGGTACCCGTCAGATATCGCATCAAAGACCGCAATGGCTTCGGAAAAGCGACCGCTCCGCTGCTCCGCGATTCCCATCATGTAAAGGACCAAAGGCGTGCTCTCGGATCGGGGAAACTTCTCGAGGAAGGCTTTTCCGGCTATGCTGACATTGGACCAGGACTCGATGGCGCTCCAGCATTGAAGGAGGTTTACGGAAGCCGCTTCCACGATTGCGCCAGCCGGCATCTCGATGAGCATCGCTTCAAGGACGAGGGCCGACTCGCGGTACCGATTCATGGCCTGATAGGCAGCCGCGAGCCGCAACCGTACCGCCGCGTCGAAACTCTCGATCTTCTGGAAGTTTTCTATCTCCCGCCTCACCTTGGCGATCATCTGTCCATACAGCAGCCTGGCGTAGGGATCGCCGCGCGGGTCCGCCTCGACAGCTTGGAGCTTTGATTCCAGATCTTCGAGTCGCCCTTGCTGATGCTTGAGCAGACGGTCAGCCCTCCAGACTCGCTGAAGGCACATGATCGCTTTTCGAGGCTCGCTTTTCTCGAGATAGCGCGCGCCGAGTTCGAAGGTCAGCGTCTGAAAGCTCACCAACTGGAGCAAGTCGCCCATGCGTGGAAACTCCTCAATGACAACCTTCATCGCCTCATTCGCGTCGCCCGCGTCCAGTAAAGCATGCAGTTGCGAAACCGCGGCGCGACCGCGATTGATCGAGGCAAGCTCCGGCCTGAGGCCGGCGTAGTAATCGGCTGCTTCCTTGGATCTTCCATCAAGAATGAGGCACGCTCCGATGAGGAGTTTCGCCTCGGGCACCTTTTGGGCCGCCGGAAATTGCCGGGCATACGCCGCGTTGCGTTCCCAGCCGGCGCCAAAAAATCCGATAAACTTCTCGAGCGTCGCACGGGCCTGCTCTCCTTGTCCTTCCTGCATTTCGCAGATACCCTTCCAGAATAGCAGATCCTGGCTCTGCGCTGTTTCGATGGGAGGATCGCTAGCGAGACCTTGTTTGATCGCCTGATGCGCCTCGGAAAATCTCTGCAAACGCAGGAGACACATCGCAAGCGGATAGCGCATTTGTCTAAGGGTAGCCTGCGCCTCGGGGCTCGACCCAAAGTCCGCTGCGAACTTTCGATATAATTCCGCTGCCTCCGCATATTTTCCCTGCGCAAAGAGCGTTGACGCATTGACCGCCAGTTCCTCAGCGGTAAGGTCATCATTATCCGCAAGTCTCTGCGCCAACGAATAACTCGCAAAGATGCCGAAAAGGATGGCAAAAAAGGCGGGACACCGATGCATCGAACGGTGTGCGTGGTAGCATGCAAGCCGGTGGGGTGACAATCCTGTCGTTATGCTTATTTCCTCAACGCCAGATCCAGCTTCTCGCGCAAACCTCCGCGCCCTCGAGGAAACAATTCTTCGATTCGTCGCAACCGGAGAAGGTTCTTTCGAAACGCTAATTCTTGCGCTGCATGCCTTTCAGCGATCTCTTTGCGCGCCATACAAAGCCTATTGCAGGGCTTTTAAGGAGCCCGCCTCTTGGCGGGAAATACCCGCTATTCCCCTGAGTGCATTTCGCGACGCGCCGATCCGATCGTTCCCTGCAGAAGAAACGATCCGATCGTTTCGAACGAGCGGAACAACCGGCGAAGGGTACGGAGAGCATCATTTTCGCAGGTTGGATCTGTACCGCGCCGCCGCGACGACCGGCTGGGACCGCCTGGGCCTTCGAAGGGACAACCTTTTTTGTCTCCTGTCTTCTCCGGAGGAATCTCCCCACTCCTCGCTCAGCTGCATGGCGGGATGGCTAGCTTCTCCACGGCGCTTTTTTCTCAAAGATTGGGACAAACTGCTTGAGTCGGTGTCGCGCGAAGAGCAGCCCGTCGTCCTTTTCGGAACTGCGCTGGCCTTTCTCGATTTCTTTGAACGGCTTGGCAATCGCGACATTCGTCTTCCGGAGGAGAGCGTCGCGGTGGAAACCGGCGGTTACAAAGGCACAAGGCGCGAACTCCCGAAATCCGAGCTCTATGCTTACTTCCAAAGACACTTAGGGCTCAGCGGGAATTCTGTGTGGAACGAATATGGAATGACCGAACTTAGCTCTCAGTTCTACTCCCGAGGTCTCGGTAATCCGCATTGGGGAGCGCCGTGGGTGCGAGCGCTCATGATCGACCCGGAGAGCGGCAAGGAATGCGCCGATGGAGAAATCGGTATCCTGCGGATCTTTGATCTCGCAAACACGGGGTCATGCTGCGCCGTTCAAACCCGGGACCTCGCGATTCGGAGGGGAGAAGACTTCGAGCTTCTCGGCCGTGATCCGGCGGCGCTTCCCCGCGGTTGCTCCCGGAC
>DASTFP010000097.1:0-21212 GCA_035719865.1 Terrimicrobiaceae bacterium
TCACGCGCTTCGCCACACGCTTGCGACTAACCTCGCACTGGCCGGCACAGCTCCCCGAGTGGCCATGGAAGTCATGCGCCACAGTGACATGCGCTTGACCTCGAAGACCTATACGGATGCAGGGCTGCTGCCTCTCGCTGATGCAGTCACGAAACTGCCATCATTCGCCGATTCCGATGCAGTAAACTCACAAAGAGACTCACAAAGTTTGTTCCGTCGCAGTCACTCCCCGTCCCTCTCCGTCACTAATCTGACAGGGCAGGTCAATCCACAAGAGACTGAAAAAGAGGAGATTGCGCATATTCTGTCAGCGCCTGTCATGCCTGGACAAGACAGTAACGAAACATGCGCGATGCAGGGTTTGAACCTGCGACTTCCTGCGTGTGAAGCAGGCGCTCTACCACTGAGCTAATCGCGCGAACTTGAACTTCTATATCCCAAGAGCGGGCGATTTCAAGCTTCCTAGCAGAACCGGGACCTGTCCAAGCGCCGGGCAATTTGCGAACAATCTCCCGCGCTGAAACTCGCTTTTCCGCTCTTGCGGTTCTCGGGCAGAAAAGCACGGCCGGCTCGTTGGATATTGTGTCACCGATTAGATTTCGGCAACCTCAGTCATGGCTCTGGCAGAGACGCTGGCACGGATGGCTGGGTTGTTGCTCATTCTTTTGTTCGTGGCCACGATCTTCGCTTACTGCGCTCAGAGGACGCTCATATACTATCCCGAAAGAGCCGATCCCGCGACTGTTTTGCCCCAGGCTGAGCGCGAGGGGCTTTCCCCGTGGCTCGATACCGAAGGAAACTTTATTGGCTGGCACAGCCGGCAAGGGAGCGGGGCTCCGCTGCTGGTTCTTCATGGCAACGCCGGTCATTCGCTGCACCGACGTTACATTGTTTCGCGTCTGCGGGATGCGGGACTTACACCTCCAACTTTCATCCTGGAATATCCGGGTTATGGCGGCCGATCGGGGACCTCCACCGAGCGAAGCCTCATCGCAGCCGCCGTCAATGCCATCGATCTTATCGGCCAACCGGTCGTTCTCTTCGGCGAGTCCCTTGGGACTGGCGTCGCCTGTGCGGCCGCCTCGCAACGAACCGGCTCCGTCCGCGGCCTTCTGCTTTTCACGCCATTTGATTCGCTGATCTCCGTGGCCGGAAAACACTACCCCTGGGCACCAGTGAGCCTCATTCTCAGAGATCGCTACGACTCGTCCCGCGCCTTGCAAGACCTTCAACTGCCGCTCGCGATCATCGTAGCGGAGGGAGACGTCGTCGTCCCGGTGGATTCTGCCATAAGGCTCTTCGAGTCCTATTCCGGGCCGAAAAAACTATGGCGGATCTCAGGCTCCGGACACAATCAAGTCCTTGAAGATATCCCCGATTCGGAACTTCGCGCCGCATACGAGTTCGCGCTCGGCATTTGATCTTAGCGGCGACGGCGTTTCCCACCGAAGGACATTCCACGATGGGTTCTCACCCCTTTGGCATTGCGCAGCGCCGCCGAGGCTGCCTCCTCGTCAAAGACGGCTGAATAAACATAAGGAAAATTCTCAAGTTTCAGTCGTGGCACCTTCTGAGCAATAAAATGCTCGATCTCTTTCACGTGGGGGAGCTCCTCTGCGGTCATTATCGTGAAAGCGTCGCCCACATTCTGCGCACGGCCTGTGCGTCCGATCCGGTGCACATAATCCTCCGGGTGTTGCGGAACATCATAGTTGATCACGTGGCTTACACCCGCAATGTCGATGCCGCGTGCGGCAATGTCTGTGGCCACCATCACCTCATAGCGACCGCCCTTGAATCCCTCCAATGCCTCAACGCGCTCCCGCTGAGTTCGGTTGGAATGCAACACCGCCACGGAATGATTCTGTAACTTGAGCTGCCTCGCGATGCGATCGGCGCCTTCCTTGGTGCGACAGAAGATTAAGACACTGTCAAATTGCGTGCGCTCCAGCAAGGCGGTGAGAAGCTCGAACTTTTGCGCCACGGCTATGGGATAGAGGGCATGATTAACGGTTTCGGCCGGGGAACGCCTAATGCCGATTTGAATCTTGATCGGATCGCGCAAACACCATGCCGCAAGCTGCTCGATCTCTTCGGGAATCGTGGCGGAAAACAGCAGGGTTTGCCTCTTGGTAGGACATTGTTCGACGATTTTGCGAACATCGGGAAGAAAGCCCATGTCCAGCATCCGATCGACCTCGTCGAGGACCAGAAATTCCAGGCTGGAAAGCTTGACGGCGCCCCTCCCCATGTGATCGATCAGCCGGCCGGGTGTGGCAACAACGATATCGCACCCGGTTCCCAATGCCTCCCTCTGGCTGCCATAACCAACTCCTCCGTGAATCAAAGCGACCCTAATGTGCGTAAATCTGGCGAAATCCCTAAATGCCGTCTCAACCTGCATCGCGAGCTCACGCGTCGGTTCAAGAATCAAGCAACGTGGCAAACGCCGGTGCGAATCCAGGAGCGAAAGCAACGGAAGTCCAAAGGCCGCCGTTTTCCCAGTCCCAGTCTGCGCGGAGGCGACAACATCCCGCCCCGAAAGAATCAGCGGAATCGCGCGGAGTTGAATTGGTGAGGGATCCACATACCCCACTCGCTGGACTCCATGAAGCACAGGCTCCGACAAACCCAGATTTTGAAACGACATATCTCCCCTCTAGTAGCACCTTCTAGATCCGAAAGAAGCCTTTTGCTTGAAGCGGCTGCCAGGATGCCAGGGCGGCAACCAATTCTTGCGAAGGACGAAGTTCGTTCAGCCAAACCTTTCGCCCTTTATAGGCACCGTGCGACCGTCCGTCGGTCGATAAGTCAACTTGTGCATATCTGAGTCCATGATAAATACCATCGCCACTCAGCTTGACGATTGCCTCTTTGCAAACCCAATAGCGCAGAAACGTTAAGGACTTCATAGAAGCATCGGCCCGCTCCAGACGCCTAATCTCATCGTCGAAAAAGAATTTCCGCGCGATGCCTTCCGCTTGAACCGTTCGGCGCGCTGATTCGACGTCCAGGCCCACGGGGCTCGATGAAAAAGCCGCAATTATCATGCCCTCCGAATGTGAGAGATTGAATTGCGGAGCCCCGGGGACATAAGGCTTCCCACGCCTTCCCCGGCGCATCACTACGGCCTCCGGAAGACAATCCATGTAAGCCGAAACAATCTTCCGCAAGCCGCCTTGCGCAGAACAATAGCTGATCTTTGCCTCTTCGTGAGCAATCTTCTCGTAACGCAACGATTCTTCGGGATTCAAGTACCGAACGAAGATATGCGACGGACGAATCTGCCAAAAATGCACCGCTTGCGCGAGAGGCCCTGGATTTCCAAGCTCATAATTTATCCATTCCGAATGCAAAAAAGACTTCATGCCTAATTATTTGCTTGCGCGATGGCAAAGGTGTTAGCTAAAGTAATTCACTTTATGGACCTTTCAAAAATCAATACCTCAATTCTTGAAGGCCTCATCAAGCTGACGAAGAAGCGCGATGCTCTTCTGGGTGAACTCAAGAAGCTTGACGCGGCAATCGCCAGTGCATACTCCGGTGGAAAGTCAGAAGCTGGCGCCGTAAGGCGCAGAAAAGGCAAAGGGCGAAGACGCTCCGCGGCGGCGCCCACGGGCACCAGGGCAACAAGGGCCGCCGTTCCGCCCAGCGGGAGACGCGGTGCTCTGAAAGCCCGGATTCTTGCCGCGCTTAAGACTGCCGGAGACAAAGGGGTCGCCGTGAAGGAACTCTCGGCCAAGCTCGGTGTGAAGAATCAAAATGTCCATGTTTGGTTTAGCAGCACCGGCAAAAAGCTCGGCACAATTCAGCGGGTGGGAGCAGGCCGCTACCGGCTCAAGCCGGGGGCATAACCTCGGTCGATCCCCGAGGAGGTGGATCGCTCCTGTCGCGCCGCGGATTCTCGAAGAAATCCAAAGCATCCGCAATCCCGTCCGCCCAGTTCTTATTGGCTATGTATCCCTGGGAGCGCCGCACGACCTGTTTCACCGCATCTATGGCGTTCGCGGGACACGCTGTCATCTTAGCGTATGAGCCGTCGAGCATGGAGAGATCATTGAAGTGGTCACCTGCTGCGAGAACCATGCCAGCCTCGATTCCCTCCAGTCGGCACAATTCTCCGAGGGCCGAGCCCTTATGATAGTCCCTGTGGCAAAAGCGAAGGTAGATGCTGTTTCGCTGGAAGCTAAAATCGGGAAGGTGCTCAGCCTCTTTCTGGATGTTACGCGCGACCATTTCCATCACCTCTTCAGAGCTCGTAACGAGTCCGGCCGGTAGTTTCTCTTCGTAGAGAACCGTTATACTGTCGGACTCCTGAGCCAGCCGTTCAACGAATGCGAACATCTCGAGCGCCTGCTCGAAGAGTTCCTCGTGCCGGCGGCGGCATACCGAATTCCACTCCCCGTGGGGCGTCCAAAGCCCGCGAGCATTTGTAGCGTAGATCTCCCGCTCATTGGTTAGCAGGAAGTCAGGCTCCAGCGGCGCGCCAAAGAGCCGGAGGCCATCGATGGTGTGGTTCAAACTGCGACCGGTATTGATGGCCCACAACCCCCCTCGCCGCTTATGCCGCTCAAGCGCGGCTGCGAACTGCGGCGGACAGCGCCCCTTGGATCCCATGGCGATAAGGGTGCCATCAAAGTCGGTGCTCAAAAGTCGAACGCGAGACATCGCGATCACGCTACACATCTTGGCATCTCCGGCAAATTTTCTGTGTGCCGGAGGCTTCGATGGTTATATTCGATCCATGAAATCCGCGTTCGAACTTGCTATGAGCCGGCTCGAGAAGGAATCGCCGACCCAAAAGCTGACTGACGATCAGAAACGTCGCCTTGGTGAAGTCGATGCTGAGATCACCGCGAAGATCGCCGAGAGGAAGGTCTTTCTTGAGGGGGAGATCGCGAAGTCCGCGGGAGATCCCGCGACCGAGGCACAGCTTCGAAAACAACTCGCGCTGGAGATCTCAAGGCTTGAAGAGAAGCGAGAGGATAAAAAGAAGGGGATTCGCGAAGGCGCGGGCGAGTGAGAGCTCTCACCTGTCGGGGCCACGGGCCACGAGCTTTTCGAGGTCTTTCAACTCGGAGTCGATTATGCTGCCATTCTCCGGTTTCAGCGCCTTGCGGGCCATGTTAACCACCTCCCTGGCTCGACGAGACTCGCCGGCGGCAACCAAGGTTCCCGCCAAGGGCTGAACGATTTCGTAAAAGAAATTTCCACCACCGGTTTTGCCCAGGCTCTGCACTTGACGACGGTACTCGGTGAAAGCTTGATCAAACTGTCGCTCCACAGCGAGCGACATGATCTTTTGGGCAGCGACGGTGACACTTAAATCCGAGCGCTTGCGCTTATTCTGCGCGACCATCTGGCGCTCCAGGCTCTCGGCTTCCTCGGGTGCGCCTTGCGATCTGGCGATTTGAGCGAGTGCTGTTTGTTGCTCGACGCGCATGTCTCTGTTCGTCGCAAACTGGCGCAGCGCCGCCTCATGGTGCGATTTCAGGCTATTTACCGGCGCGCCGCTTCGTCGCAAATACTCGGCCTTGGCATTCCATCCGGCTTCGTTCTGGGGACAAACCTGCATGGCACTTTCGTACGCTCGCAAGGCTTTCGCCCCGTTTCCCGCGCGCTCATGCAGCCGGCCAATCAGGATATCATCCTGCGAGGATGGGAACTCGAGTCCATGGCGAACGCCCTGCGTGAGGGTTTTCAGTTTGTGATCGCTTACGGGAAGCCAGGTTTGAGGATCCAAGGCTTCCCCCACGGCATAGTTCTGGTTCTTATAGCGGCCGCAGTCCAGTTCCCATCGACTGTCTGTCTTCATGTAGCCGAACCATGCATGACCGCCATCGGTCCCCTGTCCGGTAAAAAACAATGTCGGCAGGCCGCGGGCCTTGCCCGTGATCATCCCATAATAAGCCTGATCCACGCAGATGCCGCCTTGTCGCTGGAGGTTCTCCAGCGTGTATTCCCCGACGTTCCAGTGGAACATCCCGGACCTCACGCGTTCGGCAGAGTAGCTGACCGCATCGAACGCTTTGGCGAACTCCGAACGCGTATACCTGACATTCTTCCGCGCCCACTCGAATTCCGAACGAGCAAGGGGCGCGTCCACAACAAACTTGATTTCACCAGGGCTAAGTCGACGCAAATCGAGCAGCAGCGCATTCGACTCGTTGCTCTCCGTCCAGAATTTGAAACGGTCCGCAATGGCTATTTCCGCGATCGGGACCTGCGAGGGATGAACCTGACGATGCGGCCAAAACCGCGGAAAGTTTTGGTCGTACACGACCGCCAAGGCAACCGCGAGCGCCCAATACTCCTTAAACTTTTGCGGGTTCGCGAGACGCATTTGCTGCAATCTGATCAAGACTCCCGGTGAATAGTCGCGATCCGACAGGTTCTCAAAGAGCAAACGGGAGAACTCGTCGTCATTGATCCACTCAATAAGAATTTCCGGTGCCAGGCTCTCGGCGGTCGGCCGGTCCGGCGGATCTGCGAGATCAGCCGGAAGCAGAAGGCGGAAGAACTCCCCGGCGGCAACTCGATCCGAGAGAATCTCGCGCAATCTGCCTGGATCGGGCGAAACATTTCCAGAATTTGGCAGCGAACCTGGCCCGGTCGGCTTCACCTCTTCAAGGGCCCTCTGGGACCGATCATCTACAAGACGCAATGCTTCCTGCCTCTGATCTCGCGAGAGGAGGTCACACCATTTCCATAATGAAAGCCAGGCCCGATAGGCAGTGACCCCGGTGCTTCCAGGCCTCATGGGACCACCAGGCTGGTAGGCGGCCATCAGTGCGCTTCCGAGCGATTCGCGCGAAGCAACCCACCCATCGGCGATGACCTTTCCGCGATCAGCAGGAATCGGAGCCCGCCGAAGATCCCATGCAGCACTCGCGAACCCCGTTGCCAGAATCAACGGAACCAAAGCGGCGATTGCACCTCTCACCAGAGTAAGCCTCGCTTCGTTTCAGTGCGCTCCCGACGCAGACCCTCCAGGCGCGCCTTGTCTCGCGCATTGGCGATTGCCTCTTCCTTCGAAATCTGCAGCCCGAGATAAAGTTCCGCCAGCGAATCATCGAATGTTCGCATTCCGTCCTGTCCCCCGATTTCGATAAGTCCGACGAGTTGTTCCCAACGCCGCTCCCGGATTGTCGCGCGCACGGCCGTATTCGCGACCAGAACTTCCGTCGAGAGGATCTGCCTGTCGCCCGATTCGCTCGGGAGCAACCGCTGCGACACGATCGCCTCCAGGGCATTGGCAAGCTGGGCAATGATCTGCGGTTGCTGTTCAGGAGCGAAGGCGTCAACCAGCCGGTCAATGGCTTTGGGCGCGTCGATAGTATGAAGCGTCCCCAGGACCAGGTGCCCTGTCTCTGCAGCGGTCACCGTCGCACCGATGGTCTCGGGATCGCGTAGCTCACCCACGAGGATTACGTCGGGATCCTGTCGCAGGGCATGGCGCAGCGCCTCGGCAAACGTGTGGGTATCACTTCCAACCTCGCGCTGCTTGACAATGCTCCGCGCGTTGGAAAAAACGAACTCGATCGGGTCTTCGATAGTCACGATGACGCCCGCCCTTCGCTCGCTGATATATTTCACCATCGCCGCGAGGGTCGTGCTTTTTCCCGAACCGGTCATTCCGGTTATAAGAACCAAGCCTCGCCGAAGCTCGCAGATCCGTTGAATCACGCCGCCATGCCCCAACTCGGACAGTTCAGGAATATAGGCGGGAATGTGCCGAAAGGCCGCCTCAAGCGCCCCGCGGCAATAGTGGGCGTTTCCGCGAAAGCGGCCGACCCCTTCAACCTGTAAAGCGAAATCCAGCTCCCAGTCTTGCTCAAGCCGAGAGCGCTGACTCTCGGTAAGCACGCCGAGAATCATGTCCCGGCAAACATTGAGGCCAAGCGGCGTTCCGTTCAGCGGAGTTAGATCGCCGTTGAGCCGGGCGAGCGGCGGAGCGTCCACAGTCAGGTGTAGGTCCGACGCTCCCTGGTTCACAGCCATGGTCAGAAGGCCAACAAGATCCGTTTCGCTCATCACAAACTAACGCCGCGTGGCCTGTGGGGAAGAACTGATGCCGCGCAAGGCCCGCGCGACCTCCTGGGGATTGTCTGCCGAGGCGAGAGCCACGTCCTCCGAAATGCGTTTTGCTTGAACCAGCCGGGCGATTGAGGAAACGAAATTCTGCGCGCTGCGCGGATCGGAGCGTTCGATCACATCGGCCAGATCGGAAAGCTTTCCCTCGGTGATGTATTTACGCGTCGCGCCAATATTCGAAAAATACTCCGCCACAACTGCGAGTCCCGCCGGCAGGGCTGGAAGAAGCCTCTGGCAAAGCATGCCAACCAACTGCGCAGAGAGCGTCTTGCGGACGGCGTCGCGGGAAGGCAAAGGAAACAGGAACTGAAGGCGTTCCATGGCATCCGTGCAGCAGGAGGCATGGAGAGTGGAAAGGACAAGATGCCCCGTTTCACAGGCCTGGATCGCCGTGGTGGCCGTCTCCGCGTCGCGAATCTCGCCAACGAAAATGACGTCGGGATCTTGACGCAGACAGCGGCGGAGTCCCTCGGCAAAGCTCGGCGTGTCAATGCCGACCTCCCTTTGGGTGAACAAGGACATTCGCTGGGAAAAGAGAAACTCGACTGGGTCTTCGATCGTGATCACGTGGCGGCAAAGGTTTTGATTCATCCAATCCAGTGCCGCTGCAAGAGTGGTGCTCTTTCCCGAGCCTGTGGGACCGCAAACGAGAATCAACCCGGCTTGCCTGGTCATCCATTGCCGAAGCAGCTCAGTTGGAAGACCGAGCGTTTCCAGATCCGGCACTTCGCTTTGGATACGCCGAAGCACTGCCGCCCGCAGCCCAAGCTGACGGAGCAGATTCACGCGAAAGCGAGCGCCACCTGCGAATGTGAGGCTCGAGTCATGGTCCTGGGCCCCCTCCGGAGCACCACACTCGCGCCAAAGGGAATCAAAAAATGCTCGATCAAGCGGCGCAAACTCGAGCGCCGTGAGGCTTCCGCTTATGCGGACCTGAGGTGGCCGGCCCTCGTGAAGGAGCAGATCCGACGCGTTGTATTCGCCGGCGGCCACGCATAACGCCTCCATCGCCTCGTAGAAGGGTTTAGCCATCAGCCTGCAAGAGTGCGCCGTAAGCGGTACGGCGAAAACGACGAGCGACGGCCGGACCGCCAGGCATTCGCTGCGAAAGATTCATGCGTTGACATCTCGCACAATTTCCAGAGGCGTCCAGCCGCGGGCAAAACAACGCCATACCTCCTGCGGATTCATGTGCCGGAAATCCTCACCCAGCTGCAGAAGCCCCTGTTGATGCATGGCAGAGCGGACATATGCCGGCGGCGATGCGCCAACGAGCCATTCCAGCGCCTTCAAGACTCTGCGGCTGGGTGTCGGGCCCGGCAATGAGCATAGTGTTGGCCAGGCTTCCTCGTGGGTGCGGGCGGGCAGAAAAACGTTGATCAGGAGATCCAGGGTTCTGTCACCACCGACGAGCGATGTCGCCTTCGGCAAAGGCTCACCCGCCAGGCTCGCATGTCTCTGCCAGAAGGGATGCCGGAGCGAAGAGAATATCTTCACAAAATCGGCATCGTTACCGGCTTCGACGGCCCGTTTGATCCGTCCAAAGGAGCGCACGATCTCGGCCAGTGCACCCATGCGGCGATGGGGATGATTGGACGGGCGCACGGCGGAGAAAGTCCACGCTTCGTCGGGAAGAATCAACCGCAGTTCGCGGTCGCGAATACCCCACCACTTTTCCCAAAGCTCGCGCAGATATTTGCGGGCTTCGTCATCGCCCTGGTCAAAATGGCCCGCCTTCAGGAAGCCGGCAAGTCCGAAGAGCAGCGCTTCTCCGTCGGCTGCCCTCGCCCTCGCAAGACTCGCGCGCTCGGCCACGAGCAGGAACGGGATCTTATTGTTCTTGAATCCCATGGCCGCCGCCATTGCTTCGAAAAGCGCCTCGTCTTGCCCGCGCAGGCGCGTGGCTCGCCGGAACATCCCGCACTTTCGGTGAAGCCGAAACGCTGCGGCAGCTTCAATCAGTTTCGTTGCCTGGCGCTCATCGATTTTGTCGTCCCGCCCGGTTCTGGCATCCTTCGGCGGCTGGCTCAAGGCGAGGCAAACCTGAGTGACGGCTTTGCTTTGGCGCGTGCTCGTAAAGCAGCGCTGCCGCCCTTTACGGACAAACATATGCAGAACGACGTTTTCGTACGAAGGGTTCCGGAAATGTCCGTGGTTCTGCCAGTCTTTCACATCCTGATCGATCTCGATATCCCCGGTGAGCTTTACTCCATTGATGAGAACCAGTGCGCCGCAGAAGTCCGGACCCGGCTCACGGTTCCATGTTCCGAAGTGAACCACTTCTACCTTTTCTCCGTCCTCGCCCGGCCACGAGACACCGAACTCTCCGCTAAAGACCCTCGCTTGCAGCTCGAGTTCGGAGATCCCTGAGGGAGGGGATTCGCTCAGTCGACGACTCGGCAATTCGATGCGGAGCCGGTCATAGAGGTCTTCCGGCGCTGCTTTCATTTCCGCTTCTTAACGAGTGCGCGTGACGAAGGCTCCGGCGAATCGGAAGCTACCCCAAGCGCGAAGGCATCCCATACGACCCATCCCGCCGGCGAGGACAAGGGACGCGCGTTAAACAGTGAGGGCCATTCCATCGTAAGCCAGGCGGATATCTTCTGGCAGAAGCAACTCGGTCTCAACGTGTCCCAGATCATGGCACATGTGGGTGAAATACGTTCTTCGGGGCGCGATGCGTTTCGAAGCTTCAATAGCCTCCGCCACGGACATATGTGTCGTGTGAGAAGCATGCCTCAAGGCATCGACCACCAAAGTGTCAACTCCGCGCGCCGCCTCCTCGGCGTCCCCGGTCACCTCTTTGCAGTCGGTAAAATAAGCCAGCAACTTGCGCCCTCCACGGCGAAAAACCAGACCTGTTGTCTTTGTCCGTCCGTGGGGCAGATCGAAAGGGATGATCTCAGTTTCACCAAGCCGAAACGGGCCATCGATCACAACCGGCTCCGGCCGGATATAGCTGAGATATTGAAATTCGCCCCCGAACGCATATTGAAAGACGCGCCGCAGATCGTTGAGCGTGCCTTCCCTTGCATAGATGGGCATGACCTTGTTTTCCATTTCGCAGAACCGTCGCAGATCATCGAAACCGAGAATATGATCCGTGTGCGAATGCGTATAGATCACGGCGTCGATGCGTGTGCACGCTTCGCGCAGGCATTGCGCGCGAAAATCCGGCGGCGTGTCCACCTGGATCACCATTTCCGGCGTCCGCAACTGTATCGCGCTGCGCAGGCGCTTGTCTCGAGGGTCTATCGACGTACAGACGTTGCACTGGCAGCCGATCACCGGGATCCCGTGCGACGTGCCGGTTCCGAGAAAAGTAACTTCCACCTCCCTCATTGCGGCACCTTCATGGCATAGTCCGTTTATGTCCGCAACGCTGGCCTCGCTGCGCATTCGCAATCTCGCGCTCGTCGAGGAGCTCACTTGGGAGCCTCCGGACGGCTTCGTCGTCATTACGGGAGAGACCGGAGCGGGAAAGTCCATCATCCTCGGCGCGTTGACTCTTGTCCTCGGAGAGCGGGCGGACAAGGACCTCATCCGTGCGAATGCCGACGCTTGCGCCGTCGAGGCTGTTTTCGAGCACGTCGACGATGAAAGAATCACCTCCCTGCTAGCGGGTCACGGCGCTGAACCGTGCGAGAACGGGCGACTTTTTCTCAAGCGAACGCTGCCCTCTCAAGGCGCGGGCAAACAGTTCGCGAACGGTTCGCCCTGCACCCTGGCGGTTCTTCGCTCCCTGGGAAACCTCCTGGTCGATCTTCATGGCCCTCATGATCATCAAAGCCTCTTCTCACGCGAGCAGCAGACTGCTCTCATCGACAGATTTTCCGGCTCCAGCAGCCTGGTCGCACAGTTCGCCGACGCGCGCCGCGCACTCCTGCGTCTGCTGGACGAGAAGACCTCGCTCCTGCAGGACGAGCAGGGTGCCGCCCGGGAAGTCGACCTCCTCACTCACCAAGTGAATGAGATCGAAGCTGCCAGTCTGCAGAATGGCGAAGAAGAACTCCTTTTGTCTCGGCAGCGAATCGCAAGCAACGCACGACGCATTGGTGAGCTCTGTGCTCAACTCGCCGCCGGAACTTCGGGTGACAACGACTCTCTGACCTCCAAGATCGAAAGTCTTACGCGCCTTTCCCGCGAACTGAGGCGCCTGGATCCTTCCCCGAACGGGATCGATCCGGCCTGCGAAGCAGTCTTCGCGGCGACGAACGACCTCGCGTGGGCAATCCAATCCTACTCCTCCGCGCTGGAAAACGAGTCGACCGACCTGGCCAGTATAGAAATTCGCCTTGACACGATCCAGTCGCTGAAACGCAAGTATGGGCCTACGATCGAGGATGTCGTTGCTTTCGGCGAGCAAGCGCGCCGCAAGTTGAGCGAACTCCTTGGCCGGTCGGAACGCCGCGGCACCCTGGATACGGAGATTTCCGCCGCGGAAGCGGTGACGCGACTTCACGGGGAAAAGCTTAGTGCTCAGCGGTCACGTGCGTCGCAGAAGCTCGCTGAGAAGGTCCGCGCGGGACTGAAGAACTTGGGATTCCTCAAATCGGATTTTTCCATCGCCCTCGAAGCTCTCACCGTCCCATCGGCGCAGGGAAACGAGGCGGCAGAGTTCTTGTTCTCGCCAAATCCCGGCGAGCCCCTGCGCGCGTTGCGAGCGATTGCCTCCAGCGGAGAAATCTCCCGGGTCATGCTTGCTCTCAAGAGCGCCCTGGCCGATCAGGATGATATCCCCGTGCTCGTCTTCGACGAGATTGACGCAAACATCGGTGGAGAGATTGCTTCCAAGGTCGGCGCGAAAATGCGGGAACTGGGCCGATCGCGCCAGGTGCTTTGTATCACCCATCTGCCCCAAGTCGCCGCAGCGGCATCCAGCCAGTTTGTGGTCACCAAAGAATTTAAGGCCGAGCGCACGCGCACGTCGCTGGTTGAGGCGACGGGCGGATCGCGCGAAGAGGAGATCGCCAGGATGCTTGGTGGAAAATCGACGTCCGCCCTGGCGCATGCGCGCGCATTGCTGAACGAGAAAATTGCGAGGAACCTTGGTGCGGGACGACTAGGGGCTTGATTCATAAAGACCATTTAACAAGACTCCAGGGCATGCCCAAGTTAACTCTCCTGGTGCTGGCCGCAGGTATGGGGAGCCGCTACGGCGGATTAAAGCAAGTCGATCCCATGGGACCGTCGGGCGAAACTCTCCTTGACTACTCCGTGTTCGACGCTCTGCGCGCGGGCTTCGAGCGCGTTGTCTTCATTATTCGCCGCGATATCGAAGCCGAGTTCCGCGAAAAGATTGGCTCGCGATACAAGGGAAACGTTTCTGTAGACTACGTCTTTCAACAGCTTGATTTTCTCCCTGAGGGATTTTCTGTGCCCGCCGACCGGAAAAAGCCTTGGGGAACCGCCCACGCCATCTGGTGCGCCCGCGAAGCGCTCACTGAACCGTTCGCCGCCATTAATGCCGACGACTTTTACGGTCGCGAAACTTACGCGGTGGTCGGAAAGTTCTTAGAGGCCGCGGCCCCGGAAAGCCCGCATTTTGCGATGGCCGGCTACCGACTGGATCACACGCTCTCGGAGCATGGCTCGGTCGCCCGAGGTGTCTGCCAGGTGGATGCGAACCGGCGGCTTATCACCATCGACGAATGTACCGGGATTGAACGCGCTGGAAACGGGATTCAGCAGAAGGAGGCCGACGGCAGCGTGCGAAAGTTTGGCGGAGATGAGCCGGTTTCCATGAATTTCTGGGGACTGACGCCCGCCATTTTTCCGCTGATCGGAAACCAGCTTGTCAGCTTTCTGAGCACGAGTTCTTCGGACCTCAAGGCGGAATGTTACATCCCTGTCGCGATCGGTGAGATGATTGCTCGAGGTCAGGCAAAGCTCGACGTGCTGCCGACAGACTCGGAATGGTTCGGCGTCACCTACCGGGAGGATAAACCCCAGGTAATGCAGGCACTCAAGAGGCTGCACTCGGAGGGTGTCTACCCGACACCTTTGTCGAAGTAAAGCGAGGCCGGAAGCTCGATCGCGCGCTTAGGGATGTTTCGCTGGCAGCACGATGCCCTTCGGGCGGCAAGGCTCTACGGGATTCTCGATCTGGGCTATGTTTCCATCGACAATGCCCTGGCCACTGCGAGGAGGATGCTCGAGGGAGGCGTTCAGTTGCTGCAGTTGCGCGCGAAAGAGAGGAGCCTGGATGAAATCCGCTCTCTGGCCTGTGAATTGGCGCCTCTTTGTCATGCCCATAAAGTTCCCCTTATTCTGAATGACCACCCGGAGATGGTCTCCCAAACGGGCGCAGACGGGGCGCATGTCGGGCAGGACGATGCGAGCGTTGTTGCGGCGCGCGAACTGGCAGGCGAACACGCGATCCTCGGCAAGTCCACCCACAGTCTTGCGCAGGCACTGGCCGCCCAGCGCGAGTCGCCCGACTACATCGGCTTTGGACCGCTCTTCGCGACGCCGACCAAGCCGGACTACCCGCCGATCGGCTTGGACGAAATAAGGCAGGCGCAGCTTCTTGTTTCCCTGCCAGTGTTTTGCATTGGTGGAATCAAGCGCGAGAATCTGTCAAGCGTGCTGGCCGCGGGTGCGCAAAGGGCAGTCATCGTCTCAGGCATTCTGCAAGCCCCTGATCCGCAAACCTATTGCCGTGCCTGCAGAGAGCTTCTCGACGCGCCACCTGGCAAGCCTTAAGCCTGGGCCTGATCGATTACTCGGAAGCTCGCGGGAACCAGCCCAGCGCAAGGAGGCGCACCGACACGCCACTCCTGAGCGGCTTGACTTCCACTACCTCCATATCTGGTTCGGTCGCCCCCAGCGCGGCGCTCTCCGCTTCGATTTCAGTTTCGATCTCGGAAATTTGCTGGCGGACCGCCTCGACACTCTGTCCGGCGGCCGAAGCTTCCGACCCCTCCTGTATGCTGCGGCCGACACCTCGCGCGGCAGTCGTCGCTTTGCTAATGGTGGAAGAGCTGAGGGCCTTGCGTCCAAGAAACGCACCGAGCAGAGTTGAGCCAACTGAGATCAAGGTCTGCATGCGCGCTTGGGAGGCCTGTTCCTTCTGGCGCAGGACGGCGGCTTCAGCTCGTATGAGTCGAGCCTGAAGGGCGGCAACCTTGGGTGCATACTTTTTCCGCAACGCCTCCACGGCCGCATCGCGCTTTTCGCGCACCGCCAGCGCAATGCGCGCCTTGAACTCAGCCTCCGTCTCCCCCGGTTTCGAAGCAGCCTTCAGGCCCGGACAGCGGAAAATTTGCAACCGCTGGGTCGCTATGAGGCTTTGGACGAGGTCCTTTTCCCAGGTTGCGTATTTCTCGGGTTGCGCTGCCGCCGAGGGAGCGTCTTCGAATTCCGCGGGGTCGCCGGGCGACTTTTGCAACTCGCCCAGACTAACGTCCGGAAGCTCGGACCAATCCGCGCCGGAGACCCCATCCGGGACCTGTGCCGAGAGCAAGACTTCGCTGGTTTGCTCGATACCCAACTTGCGATCGGCAAATCGGACGCTCGCCGCGCCGACGAGCCGGGGCGAGTAAATTACCGGGCCGCCGCCTGCAGCCGGAAGAAAGACCTGCGGAACTTTCGGTGGCAACGCGGGACGCTTTGAACTGTGGGAAGCCGAGAGGGCGGCCGCAGCCGGGGTCGGAGATGCCTCCGGCTTGCGGTCCTTCATTAGTGTCCTGATCTGGTCCTTGGTGAGCGGCCCGCGCAGGTAACTCATTACCCAGCGCGTCTCGAAAACGACCGGGCCATCGTCATGGACGTTGTTCATCAGAAAAATCCGATTGCCCAGGCCCGCCAGCAATGTCTCCATCGCCTGGCGATCAAATTTTCCGCCTGCAGCCGCACCCTGCAATCCGTCAAGCACACGGGCCTTGTCGCGCTCGGTCTGGAGACGGCCAATAAACCATGTGCCCGCATTCGACAACGCCTTGTAATCGAGGTCGACGGGGTTCTGAGTGGCCAGAACGACACCCACGCCAAAGGCCCTGGCCTGCTTGAGCAAAGTCAGGAGCGGCAGCTTCGAGGGGGGGGCGGCGGTGGGCGGCAAGTAGCCGAAAATCTCATCCATGTAAAGGATGGCGCGGAGGCTCGTGGTGCCGCTCTGAGCCCGTGTCCAGGAGACCACTTCATTAAGAAGCAACGAGACAAAGAACATGCGCTCCTCGTCACCAAGATGTGCGATCGAAAAAATCGCCAGCCGCGGTTTTCCGTTCGGCGTATAGAGAAAGCGTCCCGCGTCGAGACTGTCGCCCTGTCGCCAGGTCGCAAAACCCGGCGCGGCCAGCATGCTGTTTACCGCCATTACAAAGCCGAAACGATCCTTTGCCGGATAGAAAGCTTCCAGGTCAATCACGCCAATTTTCTGGAATGGGGGATTTTGTATTCGTTCGATGAGCGTGGGCAAATCCAGGTTCTTGCCGTTCTGCCACTCGTGCGTAAGCAACGCCGAAAGGAGAATGTACTCTCGGCTCTTGACGGGATCGGCGTCGAGCTTGAGCAGGCCGAGGAGACTGGCCGCTGTGGTTTGCACCCGATCAGCGATCGTTTCCGCATCGTCGGTCTGCGGCGCGTCAAAGGAGGCGAGGATGTTGACCGGGATCCCGCTGGTGCTTCCGGGGGTGTAAACGGCAAGATCCACCCTCTCCCGTAGCGTGCGAATGCGCTCGGGACCTTCGCCCCAGGCGGCTAGACCCTTCTTCCAGACATCGGCTTGCTGGGCCGCGTAGGTATCAGGGTCCATTCCTTTTCGGTGCGCATCTTCCTCGTTGATCCACGGCCGGAAATCTTCGGCGCGCAGGTCCGGAAAGGTGAGCAGAAGGTTGGCCAAATCCCCTTTGGGATCGATGATAATCGCCGGTATTCCGTCGATCGCGGCTTCCTCAAGCAACGCAAGACAGAGGCCGGTCTTTCCGCTTCCGGTCATTCCCACACAGACGGCGTGGGTGACCAGGTCCCGCGAGTCATAGAGCAACGGAGCGTCACCCGAAGCCTTCTTCTCGAGATCGTACGAGCGACCGAGGTAGAAAACTCCTAGCTTTTCAAACACGGAGGGATCCAGAGCCATCGGCGCAAGAATACAAGAGAGCCGTGGTTTTTGCGAGAATTCCTCTTGCAGAAAATGGCTCCGCAGGGATTCTCGGGAACATGCGATCTAGTTGCGCGGCGCTTCTTCTTCTGATGACGGTCCTTGCGAGCGCACCAGCCCAGGAACAGCGCGAATACATCGTCCTGAGCGGCGGGCCATCGCTCATCGAATGGGAGAAGTTCAAAGATGCCCCGCACGATCGCTGGTGGGGAAACTTCATCCGGTCGGCTCGTGTCAGAATCGAGCAACTCCGCAAGCAATACGGACCTGCTGCCCGAATCACATGGCTTGTCTACAAGCCCGGTTACGTGCGACGCGCGCAGCGTCAGGATCGCTCGGACTTGATCGGAAATATCGCCAGCGTGCGCGACAAATACGGCCTGAATCTGGTGTTCTTCAGCGATACAGGTCAGCTCATCAGCTATCTCAACTATGGCCAGCCGCGCAATCGGGTTAAGATTGCGAGCTTCGAATTCTATGGCCACTCCAACAAGGCCTGCTTCATGTTCGATTACAGCAACGAAATCGACAGCGCGTCGAAGGTCTGGCTGCACGAGACGGAGCTGAATAAGATCCACCGGGGGATATTTGCCCGCAATGCTTTTGTGAAAAGCTGGGGCTGCCACACTGCGGAGAGCATGAGCAAGTATTGGCGGCGTGCTGTCGGAAATAAGATGATCGGCGCGATCGGCAAGACGGACTACGCGAAATGCCCCACAAACGGCTGGATTCCGCAGCTCAGTCCCGGGGCGCGCTGGGGCGGATAATTCTTCAGCTGAGGGTGATGGGGGATCGCACCCCTAAAGCGTTGGGGCGGTTCGCACTTTGCTCTCCCAACGAGTCAACAGGTGGATGACGATGTTTGTCCCGAACTTGAAACAGGTCGAGAGCGCTGCGGGCTCGAGGTTGCGCAAATAGACGTCCCGGCGGTCGTAAAGATCGGAATTTATGGCGACGTATTTGTCGTCGGCACTCTTGCGCAGGTCGATCTGGCCATCTTGGGTTAATCCAATCTGCCACATGTCCCCGTAGTCGTTCGCCGTGTAGAGGATCGCAATCTCCCCGTAGACCTTAATCGCGAAGACGGGTTCCTTGTAGTAGTTCAATCCAGGCGGAACTTCCTTGATATCGGCAAAGTAACCTTCGGTGTAGATGGGATGATTAGGCGGAAGGGGTTCAAAGTTCTTGTCCACGTCGGGAATCACCCGCTTCATCTCACGTCTAAAGGCGATGTCGAAGCGCGACCGCAACCCCGGCAACGAGCTGTCCCCCCAGATACATCCTCCCATCCGAACATACTTCTGAAGGTTTTCGACTTCCCGATCCGACAACTTGAAATCCTTGGTGCCTGTTAGAAAAATAAACGGAGGCTTCACAGAGAAAATTTCGTCGCTGTCCAGTTTTATCGGCCTTACATTCTGATAGTTCGTCTTGATCTTGTCCTTCGACCAGGCGCTCATCAGATAGAGCAGGTTTGGCAGGCTCCCGGTTTCAATCTTATTGCCCTGAACAACTCGCACCGTTGAGTTCCAATTCCCGCCGTTGTATTGGCCAATGTAGGCCGTGAACTCGAATTCCCGCGAGCGCGTGCCGGTCCCGGCTCCTTTGCCCCTGCCCCATCCGCCCGTGAAATCCTTGATCTGGGACGCGACCGCTGTGCTCATTCCATCCGAGCCGAGGGAGGCCGCCGGCTGCGCTGCCACGCTCTCCGCGGGTTTGGCCGGCACGGCAACCGGCGGAGCGATCACCGGATTCATCGTGAAGTTGAGCGGACTTATTGCCGTCGTTGTTATGGCTTGAATCGACGACGAACTCGTCGAGGGAGAAACCGTTGCAACGTTGAAAGTTGTTTCCTGAGGCGCCTGTTGCGCAGGCGGACGCGCGGCGGCCTCGGTCGCCTGAACAAAACCGCCCGTTTCACCTTCGAAGTCCGGCGGCTCCTGCACCGCCCGGTAAAGAACCGTCCCGCCAAATAGGGCGACGAGGATAGCATGCAGCGCAAAGGAGATCGTGAAATCCCTCGAGTTGCTAAACTTATCGAGCACCTTTTGAACAAAAGCCGGAAGCTCTTTGGCCATATGCGATGCCTATATACGCACAACCAGGACGGATTCAAGACACCGAAGTCCTGTTTCGCTTCTTCCGAGCCCAGGACTTCGAGAAGAAGTTCCTACTCCCAGAAACCTTCCGCCCACGGGGGCTGATCACCCTCGCCAGCCATTACTCTACCCTTCGGGATGCCGCTTCTGGTGTCGAAGAGTTCAATCGCAGCAGGCCCGCTCTGGCTTCGCGACTTGATAACGATCTCCCTGTTATCATTGATCAGCTGCCACCCCTCTACCTTCGTGAATCGTGTGCGAATCAGGCAGACGGTCATTCCGTTTCGAAGCAAGCGTACTCCGGCTTCCTCGACGCTTACCTCGGCCTCATAGCCTTTTTGGGCAGGAGGGCCGATGGTGCACGCCGCGGGCAGCAGGAAAATCACGCCGGCAAGGATCGCTGAGGGAAATTTCATAGTTCGGACCAATTTGAGATTCGGGCGAAGCGTATGAGAGGCCAACGCTGCCGCCGAGTGGATTTTTCGACATTCGCGAAGCGAGCAAGAACCACCCCTCTGCTGCCTCCTCGATGCCGATATGCCGTGGGGCGCACGGTCCCTCGCATTCGGGGCATTGGCGCTGCGAAGGGCAGTAGCTCCAGGCTACTGCTTTAAGAGTCGCGCCGGCGCAGGAGATTTATCCGGCCCTCAGTTCGATCGGAGATGGCTATCGTCAGCTATGAAAGAAACGCGGACTTGCGACCAGCCACGATGGACCTCTCGGCTTCCTACCTCAAGGACAGTGTCAACCGACGGGCGATTGGCCCACGGGATCGAAGGTCATCGCTCGGCGCTGTCATTCCAGGAGCGACGCTTCCCGGCTGCCACTGTTCGACTTTGGTTGGATCGTTCGACGGAGGCGCTCTACCCAATGCTCAAACATCCTCTTCGCCAAAGGGCCTCCTTCCTCCAAGGGAACCGAGGAGAGAACCGTCTGCGAACCTGGCAGCCAGTTCGAGATCAGGCGCTTGTCATCGCGAGATCTCCGCAGAAAGCTGTCGAATGTCACTTCGAGCTGTAACTTTGCCTCGTCATAATTGGCGTCTGCGCTCGCCCAGACTTCCCACGAGCCGTTTTCCGCGTGGATTGGAGCCACGCTTTGGCTGATTGAAATGACTCGTCTCATAATGGGGGGATTCCGACTACTGGCGACAAGAATTGCGCCAGTCGCTTCGGGGCCTGCTAGCCGACATCGATGCCTACGGAACCAGTCCCGGAATCCGGGTTTTTCGGCAGGTGCACCTTAAGCACACCGTCCTTGAAGCGCGCACTTGCCTTTTCGCCGCCCGCGTTCATGGGGAGAGCAAACTGGCGCTTGAAGGCAAACCTGCGTTCACCGCTGATCGTCAAAGTCGTCTCATCAACGGTAACTCTTAGGTTCTGCCTTCCGACCTCAGGCAATTCAGCTTTAATAAGGTATCCCTCGTCGTCCTCAGTGATGTCGATCAAAGGTGTCCACTCAAGCGTAATCATCTCTTCGCCGGCAGCACGCCTTGCAGCACTCAATTCTGTCAATACATTCATAGTCCTTCGTAAACGAAGAATCTCCCCGCCTTGCGGTGAATCCGCAGGTTTCCTGATCGCGTAATTGCCTGACTCCGCTGCAGGTGTTTCGCCGGTGTGCGCTTAGCAATCTCTGATTGATCCAAGGCCACGAACTAGGTTGATTCTGAGCTGGCGCGAAGTCTTGCAAACGAAGCTAGCTCTCCGGTCGGAGGAGGGCCTGCCGGCCGCAGGCTTTGCGTATCCATGCCACCCTATAATTAGGGCACCGCCTCATCGCCCACAATCGGCAAATCGCACCGACCTCAATAAGCCATACGACTAGCATGCTAGGAGATTTCCCTAGCAATCGCTTTATTCGGCTCTCTGGCAGCAAAGGAACGTCCTTCACACAAAAAGGTTAACTGTGACAACCTGAAA
>DASTFP010000098.1:0-4356 GCA_035719865.1 Terrimicrobiaceae bacterium
CGATTCATCGAATTGATGCCGCTCTCGAAATCGGACGTTCTCACCGAGGAGAATTTTCTCTCGGTGAACGAAGTCATGTCGCGACTCGCCGATCGAGACGAACTCTCCGCGATTGACTCTCCGCGTCTCGGCCACGGGCCCGCCCGCTACTACCGGCTTGGGAAGTCCGGCGCGACCGTTGGCTTTATCGGCGCAATCACGACCTCAGGCTTTTGTTCCGGCTGCAACAAGATCCGCCTGACCGCCGACGGAAAGATCCGGCCGTGCCTGGGTCGCCACAATGAACTGGATTTGCTTGGCGCACTTCGAGGGGACGAGGGAAAAGTCGAGCAGTTGCTGCAGGAGGCGATCGCAGCGAAGCCTGAGGATCACGAGTTCGGGAATTGCTATCAGCCGGGGCGCCCCATGACGGCGATCGGAGGTTAGGGCGGTGGGAGAGGTGCGAGTGCTCTTTTTTGCGTCCGCCAGCGAGGCGGCAGGATGCGCGGAAGCCACGGTTCCTTGCGAGGAGGGGGGGATTCGCGAGTCGCTCCTTTGGGAGCGGCTGCTGGCGAAGCACCCGTCCTTGGCCTCGTTGCGCGGGTCAGTCCGAATCGCGAAAAACTGCGAGTATCTCGCCGCGGACGGCGAGTTGCATCCGGGGGATGAAGCCGCGCTGATACCGCCGGTTTCGGGAGGGTAAGGTCTTTTTGCTGTTCGAACCGCTGAAACCGGCGCAGCGCCGCTTGAGACGCAGCACGGATTCAGCGCTCCAAAACGGCGTTTTGAAGAATAAGCATGGATGTCAGAATTCAATTTACGGACCAAAAGATCGGCCCATCCAACCCCGCAACGACTGATGGGGCGGGCGCGGTGGTCGAATTTCTCGGAGTTGTGCGTGGCGTCGAGCGAGACGCCAAAATTTCCGGGCTAGTGTACGAGATCTATGAGCCGATGGCGGATCGAATGGTGAGGCGGATCGTCGAAGAACTGGATGCCAGCTATCCCTGTCTCACCTTCCAGTTGGTTCATCGGCATGGTTTCGTGCCGGTCGGCGAGGCGGCTATACACCTTCGTATCGAGGCCCCCCATCGCACAGAGGCGATCCGGATGCTCGAGCACTTCATGAATCGTCTCAAGACCGATGTTCCAATTTGGAAGTCCGGGTTTGTGCCATGTTGAGTGTCGACGAGGTCTGGTCCTTGATCGACCGTGAATCGCGGCCGTTGCCTCCGGTGCGTGCGCCGCTGGGTAGCTCGCTGGGCCGCCGCCTCGCGGAGGCCATCGTGGCCGACGCCGACATGCCGGCATTTTGTCGTTCAGCCATCGACGGCTACGCGCTACCCGAAGGGTCTGAGGCGGGTTGGTTTCGGATCGTCAGCGAGGTCCGTCCGGGTATGCCGCCGTTTCCTCTTCCCGCGGCGGGTGAAGCGGTCAAGATCTTCACGGGATCGGCGCTCCCCGAATCGGGTATCGGGCTGGTGATGGTCGAGGACACGGTCGCTGAGGCGGGCAAGGTAATGGTTCGTGTGGCCGCAACCCGCAAGCATGTGCGCTCGAAAGGTTCGCACGCCAGGCAGGGGGACGTCTTGCTTCCCGCGGGGGAGGTGGTGAATGCCGGCGCCGTGGCCTTGCTGGCGTCGGTGGGCGCGGTCGAGCCACTTGTTTCGCCCGAGGCAAGAGTCGCTCACCTCGTGACGGGAAGCGAGCTTCTGAGCGGGGATTCGAAGCCGCCGCCCGGTTTCATTCGTGACAGCAACTCCCCTCTGGTGGCCGCTCTGCTCGCGGAGGCTGGCGCCAGGCGGATGTTTCACGGTCAGGTCAGCGAAAGCGTTGAAGAAGCGGTGACGGCCCTGAAAGATCTGGATGCCGACGTGCTATTGATCAGCGGCGGAGCAAGTGTCGGCGCCTACGATGGAACGACGGAAATCCTGCGGCGCTTGGGCTTTGCGGTCCATTGTTCGAAGGTCAGGAGCCGGCCCGGGAAGCCTTTGATTTTTGCAACGCGGGGCGCCTGTGCGGCCTTTGGCCTCCCGGGAAATCCGCTGTCGCATTTTGTGTGTTTTCATCTTTTCGTGCGGCGTGCCATCGACGTGATGACCGGCCACCCTCCGCGTCAAACGATTTTGGTTCGCATCAAAGGCGAGAGACCGCAGCCTGATCCGCGGGAAACATGGTGGCCGGCCAGGGTTCGGGCCCCGGAGGCGCAACTCGTGGCTGAGGCCATTCCCTGGAAGGATTCCTCCGATTTGACCGGGCTTGCACCGGCTAACGCTTTGCTGCGCATTCCCGCCACCGCTTCAACGAACGGACTGGCCGAAGCCCTGATTTTTGGCAGTCTGGTGGAATGACGAAAGAGTTTTCCCATCTCGAGGCGGGAGGCGCTGCCCGAATGGTGGATGTGGGCGGCAAGCCCGAGCAGGCGCGCAGGGCAGTCGCGGCCGGGCGCCTGGTTTGCCAACCGCAAACCATCGCTGCTCTGAAAGAGCGCGCGCTTTCGAAAGGCGATGCCCTGGCGGTCGCGCGCATCGCCGCGATTCAAGGGGCGAAATTCACGGCGCACTTGATTCCGCTTTGCCATCCCCTCCCACTGGATCATGTCGCGGTGGACTTCGAAGTGCGAGCAGAGGAAATCGCCATACGCTGCGAAGTCTCCACGCGGTCCGTAACCGGTGTTGAAATGGAGGCTCTGACGGGAGTGAGCATCGCCGCTCTCACGCTTTATGACATGATGAACTCGGCCGATAAAACGATGCGCATCGAAGGAATCGCGCTCGTCAGCAAGGTCAAGCGATGAAAGTGGCGCGGTTGACGATCAGCGACAGGGCCTCGGCGGGCATTTATGAAGACAAGAGCGGTCCCGAGATCGAACGGGTTTTTCGCGAGGCCTGGGAGGAGCCGTGTGACATCATCGCGCGAATCGTTCCGGACGATCGCGAGAGCATTAGTCGCACGCTGGCCTCGCTCGCGGATCAGCAGCGATGCGATCTGATTCTTACGACCGGAGGCACCGGGCCGGCCGCGCGGGACGTGACACCTGAGGCAACCCGCGAAGTCCTCGAGAAGGAACTGCCGGGCTTTGGAGAAACTCAGCGAGCGCTCTCGTTCCGTAGTGTGCCGACCGCGATCCTCTCGCGAGCCACCGCAGGAGTGCGGGGCAGATCGTTGATTATCAATCTGCCCGGGAATCCCAAAGCCATTGCCGAGTGTCTTCCACCGGTGGTTCCCGCCATCCGCGAGGCGTTGCGGCACCTCGCTGAATAATAAGCGAACCGCGGGCCGCTTGTCGGATAACCTCAAGATCCCTTATCCGTCCCGTCGCATAGTCCGCCGACAGCCCGCTAGCTAGATCTTTTCGATGACCTTGTGCAGCGTCGAGGTGCTTTGATGGAGAAGGTCGCCGAGGACGGATGATGCCTTATTCAGAAGGCCGTGAGCCTCGTGCTTGGCGTCAGTCCGAGCCTTGTGCGTGGTCTCGGCGCTGCTGCGAATGCCTTTTCGCAGCAAGGCTGCGGCTTTGTCGACAAGCTTCAAGGCCTCGTTGGCTAACGCTTCCTCCCGCGCTCCGGCGGCGGCTTTCTTTGCGGCCGCGCTCTGCGACGCGGCCTTCCTGGGGGCGGATTTCGTGGCGGTGTCTCTTTTCTTTGTGGTGGCCATGCTCCCAAATTACCTCCAAGCCGCGCTCTTGCCAAGCGGCGGAGCCAGGGCAATCATGTAGTGTTTCTATGGAAGCCTTGATTGATCTACTCCAAAAGAATGCTCTGACCCCGCGGGAGGATATTGCCCGAATGCTTGACACGACCCTGGACCAGGTGGAGGCGGAAGTTTCCCGCCTGGAACGTGAGGGGGTGATCCTTGGCTATCAGGCGATCATCAACCGTGAGAAATGGGATACCGACATTGTCACTGCGGTCATCGAAGTTAAGGTCACGCCGGAGCGTGGCGGCGGATTCGATCGAATCGCATCTCGGATCGCAAAATTCGAAGAGGTGGAGACCTGTTACCTGATGAGCGGTGGCTATGATCTCCTCATCGTTGTTGAAGCGAAGAATCTTCGCGGGGTTGCGGCCTTTGTCGCCGAGAAGTTGAGCACTATCGAGGCCGTCCAGTCAACGGCGACGCACTTTCGGCTCAAGACCTACAAGGAAAACGGCGCGTTCCATCACTTCGAACACACGCCCGAGCGGCTGGCCGTTTCGCCATGAGCATTCACATCGCCGATCATGTCCGCGAGATCCCCCGATCAGGAATTCGCGATTTCTTCGAGATCGTCCAAAGCATGGACGACGTGATCTCGCTGGGAATCGGTGAACCGGACTTTGTCACGCCGTGGCATATACGGGAAGCTGCCATTTACTCGCTGGAGAAGGGTCGCAC
>DASTFP010000099.1:0-3165 GCA_035719865.1 Terrimicrobiaceae bacterium
TTTATCGGTCCCAAGATGGTCCGCCGCGAGCGCGCAGATGGAACCGTCGAGGAATGTTACATTCGCTCGTATCATCCTGGCAACCTGCCGTTGGAACACCTTGTGTTTGCCCTCAAATACGATGGCCTTGATCTCGATATTTTCAGCAAGGTGTTCCGTCAAATTGCGCCTCAAGAGGTTGCTGATTTTGTGGCGGCTACTCCCTCCGGGAGATTTGCCCGCCAGATTGGCTTTTGGTATGAGGAACTCACCGCCTTGGAAGTCCCGTTGCGCACACGGGTGACAGGAAACTACGTATCTCTCCTGGATTCGGAGCGCTACGTCACTTCTCGGAAGGCCATCAAAAAGTCCCGCTGGCGCATTGACAATAACGCAATCGGTGACCGCAGGTTCCTGCCCTTGATTCGACGGACTCCGTCCATCCGCACCATTGAGCAGACCGACTGGCGCGGAATGATTGCCGAGACTCTCCAACCATTTCCGCCAGACGTGCTCCATCGTGCTTTGTCCTATCTATATTTTAAGGAGACCAAATCTTCGTTTGCCATAGAGCGGGAGGAGGCTGGGACTTCCCGCACAGAAAAATTCGTCGCGCTCTTGCGGCGTGCTGGCCTCGAACAAAACCCGCTCGGAGAGGAAATCCTTACGCGTCTGCAAAACGCAATTGTGGACGAGCGCTATCGGGAAAAAGGCTTCCGCTCCCATCAGAACTACGTGGGTGAGACAACGGCCTACTTCCGCGAGATTGTTCACATGGTGGGAGCTCCCCCGGCCTTGATTCGTGACCTCATGGACGGCCTTGCCGCGTATTGCCAAGCCAGCGAGGAGACATCCGCGGTCCTTCGTGCGGCAGCCATATCCTTTCCGTTCGTTTTCATTCATCCCTTTGAAGATGGCAACGGTCGTCTCCACCGATATCTCATTCATGATGTGCTGACGCGCAGCCAAATCGGCGGAGAGGGGGTTATTTTGCCCGTTTCGGCGGAAATCCTGAGCAACCTCCGCCTCTACGATACCTGCCTCGAGCAGTTCTCGAGGCCCTTGATGGCGGCTGCGGACTATTCAATCGACGAAGAGGGTAAGCTGACCGTTCACAATCCTGCCGAGATCGAAGGCTTTTATCGCTATCCGGATGTCACTGCGCAATGCGAGTTCCTCGCGCAGATGCTGGAGAGGACCATCCGGCAAGCCGTTCCCCAGGAAATTCACTTCCTGCAGAGGTTCGACCAAGCCCGCAAAGCCATCGCCGAGATTGTAGATATGCCTGACCGTAAGCGGGAAATGCTCTTGATGCGGCTCCGAAAAACCGGGGGCAAGTTGGCCCGCAAGCGACGGGAAAGGGAGTTCGCGGAACTGACCGATCGAGAGGTGGCGGATATTGAGGAGGCCTATCGAAATGCCTTTGCCGGGTAATTTAGTCAAACTGTCGGCGGCAAGGCACTGCAAGTTGGATCAATTTAGGGGGAAGCGGCGCTTCGCGCGTGACATTGGCGTCTCGACAACTTGGGCCATTTCTGCGAACCGGCAAAGTGCATTCGCCAGCTGCATTTGCCGCGGACTGCGGCACTCGGGTTCCAGAAGACGGGGGCTGCCGACGACAATCACTACGGCCTGAGCCCGCGACGTTGCGACGTTGAGCCGGTTCAGGCTGTAGAGAAATTCCATCCCGCGCGGGGCATCCTCCGGCGATGAGGTCGTCAGAGAGTAAATGACTACCGGTGCTTGTTGGCCCTGAAACTTGTCCACCGTGCCGACTCGAGCATTCGGAATACGCTTCAACGTTTCCGTGAGTTGCAAGTAGTCCAGCGCTTTTGAAGTCGACTTTTCCGTGTTTGAGAACAGACGGGCGGAACTCCTTGAGTCGCGCGCAATTGACTTAGCAAAGAAACAAAGATAATTTGTTTTTAGGATGAAGACCGTAAATTTGACGATTGACGAGAACACATGGCGCGCGGCACGGCGGTTGGCCGCAGAGCGGGACACGAGCGTGAGCGCGCTCGTGCGAGAAGCGCTCGAGCACCTGACGAAGACGAGCGAGCGTCGCGAGGAAGCGCGACGGGAAATCCAGGCGATGATTGGTTCCTTCGGCGGTCGAGTTGGCGTGATGCCATCCCGGGAGGAGAGGAATGCCCGCCGCTGAGGTAATGCTCGACAGCAATGTCCTCGTCTATGCGCTCTCGGACGCCCCGTCCGAGCGAAAGAAGCGCAATACAGCCGCAACCTTGCTCGCCGAACAGGATTTTGGAACATCCTACCAAGTGCTGATGGAAACCTGGGTCGTTGCAACGCGAAAAATAGCCAAGCCCGTCGCGGAGCAAAAGGTCGCCGCGTTCCTTGATCGAGTGCTGACTTTTCCCTGTGTGCCTGGGACGGCCGATCTGTACCGGCAGGCGTTTCGGTTGTCGCGGCGTTACGAAATTCATCCGTATGACGCGGCGATTGTCGCCGCCGCGCAAGAACTGGGTGCTCATACCCTCTACTCTGAAGATCTTTCGGACGGCCAGGAATACGACGGAGTAAAGGTCGTCAACCCATTCCTCGCATTGCATTGATATCCTCCTTGAGCTGCTTTCAAGAGAATTTCCGAGTCCGCAGGCACCGAGGCCGAAGCCAATCATTCTTCTCCCGTCGGAAGGCGCCCGCGAAAGGTGCTCAGAGGAAACATCGCGCCGAATCACTTATAGGGGGACGCGGCGCTCTGCGCGTATGATGCCTCTCGACGACTTGAGCCATTTCAGCGTAGCGGCAAAGCGCATTCGCCAACTGCATTTGCCGAGGGCTGCGGCGGGCTCCAGAAGACGAGGGCTGCCGGCTACAATCACTACTGCCTGAGCGCGCGACGTTGCGACGCTAAGGCAGCAAAGAAACCGTGATGCTTTGTTGATATCAGGACGGTAGGTCGCCGGCTTGAAACGTGCGGGGCATGACTGGGCTCATCGCCGGCCCGAGCGTGAGACAACGCCCACGGTTGGCTTGACCCTTGAGACAAGAAACATAATACTGAACATAATGAAGACTTCACGAAAGGCAGAGGCGACCGATACCATCTCCACCCATCAGATGCGGTTCGAGTTCGAGCGTGTCCTGCGAGCGGTCAAAGCTGGTCGATCGTTGACGCTCACATACCGCAGCAAGCCGCTGGCTCGCATCGTGCCGCTAAAGGAG
>DASTFP010000100.1:0-4705 GCA_035719865.1 Terrimicrobiaceae bacterium
GAATTTTCCGTAGTATATTGAAACGGCACGGGCAGAGCTTTCGACCCACTTTAGAGCCACGCTCCGCCAGGCTGTTGAAGGAGTTGCAACGAATTCAATGTCGATCAGCCCGCCAGGAACCTTCATTTCCTCAGCAGAGGCAGAGGCCAAAAGCGCGATGCATGCGAGCGCGCGTGGCGCGCTGATCCCGATTTTTCCTCCGCAAAGAAATGAGGATCCGAGCGCACGAACGCCACGCGCGCGAATCGAACTACCATCGCCGTCTTCAGCTGGATGACTCGGCTCAATTTCCATCCGCCTACTTGGCATCGATTCGAGCGTCTCGCAACCCGTCCGGCGAGACGCCGACCTGGGCGGGTCTTACAACGAAGGGCAGTTTGGGTTTCAACAGGCCGAGCTACGCTGAGTGACCGGTGGGAGCAGAACCAAGCGCGCTGCTTGCAGACAATATAGATTTCAGGCTGGAAAAGGCGTGACCGGTTTGATAGACGCCCGGCATGCCACTTACTTTCCAAGATCTCTACGCCGATCCGAAATTCATCGAGAAAGTTGAGAAAGCAATCAAAGCAGAAATCATGAGTTGGACGTTTGAGACCAAGAATCCGGACGCCATCGATCCCGAGGCATCACCGATCGCCGTCTCTCTGGGCCCAGTGAAGTTCTCCGACGAGGACGAAGAACGAATACAGGGTGAAGTGGTGACGTCTGCGAGATTTACGGTGACGGGCGAGATCACTAGCAGGGTTAAGGTTGGAACGGGTAAGGATGTGATGGAGAACATCACCGAGGAGTTTAATGGCTTTATGAATTTCAGCCTTCCGTGGAGCTGGCAGGCCAGATCTCTTGACTTCGTTACCGAGTCAGCGCAGGTAACGCTGAACGATTTGCAACTCTCTTAAGCTCAGGGTCAAAATGGGATCGATCCTCCTCGGTAGATCTTTTTACTTGCGCCAAATATTTGACGGAAGGATTTACAGCGGCGCCCGATTCGCTTTCCACAACACAAGTTTCTAGCGCAAAAGGAGTTACGAATACGCAGCATTCGGCAATGGATCCTCCGGCACATTTCTTGTCGGAGCTCCTTACAATTTTTCGAAGTCACTTTATGCCGCCGATGCTCATAAAAACAGGGTGAATTCTATTGTAAGTATCTGATTATATACAATTTACTGCTTTCATCGCCTGTGCTTGAGAGCACTCGATTTGTTCGGGCATGAGAATTGCTCGAATCATCCTGGCGATAAACCCCGAAGGAATGGGGGTTAGGCGTGAAGCAGTCTCACATAGTCGTAAGTTCAGGTTCGTCGGCGTTCAAGCAGACGTGCCAATTGAGACCAAAATTCTCGCCCTCGCTGCTCGTTTTGGGCGCACGAGAATTGCCGCGGGGCCGGCCGGAGTTCCACATCGGTCAACTGCCGTGGCCATCCTGGCGAACGATCAGAGCTTCACCACCAGCGTCGTCCTCAACCCTCCGGAGGACGGCGCTCGGTGGAAAGGTTCCTGCGGCGAAGAGCCCAAAGGTCCAGCAGAACGACATTGTCCTTTTCGCCAACCAGGCGGGAACCTGGAGGGTCGTCGCTCCGGTTAACGGCAGCAAGGCAGACATTTGCAGGAGCGAAGGTTTTGACACTCGTATCATTACGGCTCCCCTGGAAAGCATCACGGTGGTGCGCTGCGCTGGAAGTCCTGGCTACAGCTATTGATTCAGCCGCTTATGAAATGGCACCTTTTGCGAGCGAAGAAGGTGCAGAAACTCGAGCAGAACCGCAGCCGTGCCGCTGAACTTTATCTCAATGGCACCTGTCTGGTCAGAGCGTTTCTCAGAGGACGATTCCGAAGGATCCCGTTCTTCATTTGGCATCTTTGGTGCGCGCTGGTCAGGTGAGCCGGCTCTATCGCACTGGATGCCGAACATGCCCGAGCGCTCTTTATTTCTGGCATGATCACAGCAATCCTAGCCATTCGCGCATACCTGGATGGTTTGGATCCCGAGGTGAGCCGCGAGACCATCACCGGCGAGAAATCAAGTGATCAGGGTCCGGTCGGATTCTGAGAACCTCGAGCGAGATGCTGACGGCTTTTTCATTCGCTAAGTAACAATTTCTGTGCCGATGCCGGAGTTCGTGAAGATCTCCAGCAGGAGACAGTGCTGCGTGTTACCGCCGATCATATGGACCTTTTCCACTCCGCTCCGCAAAGCGTGGGAGGCGGATTGGACTTTTGGGATCATGCCTCCATCGATCACCTTGTGCTTGATCAGCGCTTCGATTTGCTCGCAATGCACGGTGGGGATCAAGGAATCGCTTGAACTCGGATCGCGCATAATGCCGGGGACGTCGCTGACATAGATCAGCTTGGCCGCTTGGATGGCTGAGGCCAGCGCGGCTGCCGCGACGTCCGCGTTGATGTTCAGAACCGTTCCATTCTCATCGGCGCCGATTGGGCTAATCACTGGAACCACCTCGTCCTTGATGGCGGAACTAATATTTCTGAACTCGATCGTAGTCGCTTCGCCGACGAATCCGATGTCCACCTGCTCGCCATTCTCCTTGCGCTGCGGGCCGAGCCTCCGGGCGATAAAAACAGATTTGCCGGAGAAGCCGCGCGCCTTCCCGCCCAATTTCACGATCGTGTCAACGATTTTGGGATTGATATCGCTGTCGAGGGTTTGCTCGACGATGCCTATCGACTGTTCATCGGTGACGCGCAGACCATTGATGAATTGAGGCTTGAGGCCAGCCTCTCGCATGCGCGTGGTAATGACTTTTCCGCCGCCGTGAACGAGCACAGGATTGATGCCTACTGCTTCGAGGAACACGATATCCTTCAAAAACCGGTCAACGATCTGATCCTCCTCCATCGCTGCGCCGCCATATTTGACGACGAAAGTTTGCCCGCGAAATTTTTGAATGTACGGGAGCGCCTCGATGAGGCTCTCAGCTCGCGCTTCCGGAGTCATGGGCATTCGCATGTCATTCGCCGAGGTTGAGCCGAACATATTCCTCGGTCAGATCCGTTGTCCATACCGTGTGCGCAAACTCACCGAGAGAAAGATCGATCCTGACGCGAAACTCCCTGCTCTCCGCGATGGCCTTGAGTTTCGCCAAGGGCGTGCCTGCCATCGTGCCGCGCTCGACAATGGGCAAATCCCCATACCAAATGTCAGTCTTCTCCTCGACCATCCTCGCTCCGGAATAGCCGAGCGCATCCATGATTCGGCCCCAATTTGGATCCCCTCCCGCCCAGGCGCATTTGACCAGTGTGGAGTTGGCAACTGCCTCTGCGGCGCGGCGCGCGTCCCCCGCGGAGGCAGCGCTCCGGACCTCTACTTCCACAAACCTCGAGGCGCCTTCGCCGTCCTCCACAATCATTCGGGCCAAAGCTTTCGACGCTCTGTCCAGGACCTCCTGAAACTGCGCGAGCGGCGGGCTGACGCCGGACTCGCCGTTCGCAAGCAGAATGACGGTATCGTTGGTGCTCATATCGCCATCGATGGTAATGCGATTGAAGGATTTCTCGACAGCGGCGCGCAGGGCGACGCGCAGGGCAGGTTGGGGGATGGCGGCGTCAGTCGTGATGACACAGAGCATGGTGGCCATGTTTGGATTGATCATTCCGGCGCCCTTCGCGACGGCGCCGACACGAAAAGTCCCGGCTTCACTTTCGACACCGAAGGCCACTTCCTTTGGAAACGTGTCGCTGGTCATGATCGCTTTCGCGCAATTCGAACTTCCGCGCCGTGAAAGCCGAATACCGGCAAGGCCTGCTTCAATGCGGTCGATAGGCATGGCAACGCCTATTCGACCAGTGGAGCAGACAAGGATCTGCTCTGGTGCCAACCCCGTTCGTTTTGCGGCCGCGGCTGCCATGCTGCGTGCGTCGGCGAGACCTTTTGCGCCCGTGCAGGCGTTGGCGTTTCCGCTATTGAGAATCACGCCCCGAATATTTCCGGATTTGAGGTGCTCCATGGACACCTGAACGGGCGCTGCCTTAACGAGATTGGTTGTGAATGTTGCCGCGGAGGTGCAGGGCTTTTCCGAGATGAGGAGCGCGAGGTCATCGCGCGCCGCCTTTGGGTCCTTTATTCCGCACGAGATGCTTCCGCCAAAGAAGCCGGCGGGTCCGCAGATGCCGCCACGAATTTTCTCGATCATAGAAGTCCCTCGGCTTCGGGGAAGCCGGCCATCAGATTAAAATTCTGAATCGCCTGACCGGCAGCGCCTTTGACGAGGTTGTCGAGAGCGCTCAGGATGATCAACCGCCCAGTGCGCGAGTCGTGACACACCGCCATGTCACAAAAGTTCGTATAGTTCACATTTTTCACATCGGGAAGGGAATCCGGCAAACGCACGAACGCCTCTGACTCATAAGTCGCCTTCCAGCATGCGGCAATCAGGGAGACGTCAACATCCTCTTCGGGAGCGACGAAAACCGTCGTGTGTATGCCCCGATTCATGGGAGCCAGATGGGGAACGAACGTGATCGTGACCGGGCCATTTGCGGCCCAACTCAGCTCCTGTTCAATCTCGGAGAGGTGGCGGTGTTTCGGGATGCCATAGGCGCGAAGGCTTTCATGGCATTCGGCGAACAGTAGCGATGTTTCCGCCTTGCGCCCGGCGCCACTCACCCCGCTTACGCTGCTTACGATAATCGTCGAGGCCTTTATCAGGCCGGCCTTCAGCAAGGGAACGAGCGGTAGAAGGAT
>DASTFP010000101.1:0-8191 GCA_035719865.1 Terrimicrobiaceae bacterium
ATCGCCGACATCTTCGGCTCACCCAGTTCGTAACTCACGAAGTCCAGGCTCGATTTCTCCTCAAAACCGAAAATCGGAAAGAATTCCCGGAACACGGCCTGCAGTCCCACGTTCTTGCGACGCGAGGGTTCAATATCCTTCTGAAAAAATTCATTGTAGGAATTGATCTGAAGCTCGATCAGATTAGGTGGTTCAATGGCTTCCTTGAGCTTGCCGAAGTGGATGCGTTCAGACATGACGGTGGAGTGATCGGGATTTGGTGCCGCTTTAATGCGCGCCAAGGACTGCTAGAACCGAACGAGACAAAGCGAAGCCGAGCGAGCCCGAAAGCGATTTCCTGGGCTCGTGCGGGCACGCAGATAATAAGCGATTTTCCGAACGGTGCAGATGGCTGAGACTTGAATCGGCGGAACTAGTAATAATGAACCGCGATGCGTGGGACGCAAGCCAAAGTTTTGAAAAAGTTCGGCCCGCGTCCCGGCATCTGCGGAAGGGAAACCTATTTGATCTCGACCTTGGCGCCGGCTGCTTCGATCTTTTTCTTCATCTCTTCAGCTTCTTCCTTGGCGACGCCCTCCTTCAGGGCTTTGGGAGCGCTCTCGACGAGTGCCTTGGCCTCGGCGAGGCCGAGGCCGGAAACAGCGGCCCGGACTTCCTTGATCACCGAGATCTTGTTAGGTCCGGCCTCTTTCAGGATGACGTCGAAAGCCGTTTTCTCTTCGGCGGCGGGAGCGGCGGCACCCCCTGCCGGGGCTGCGGCGGCGGCCACCGCGACGGGCGCGGCCGCACTCACTCCCCATTTTTCTTCGAGTTTTTTCACGAGGTCAGCGATCTCCAGAACAGTGAGCGCGCTGAGCTGATCCACGAGGTTTTGTGTGTCTGCCATTGTTGATGATTTTCGGTATCGTCGCACCCCGAAGCCTCAGGGCATTTGAGGCCGGCAGCCGCCGGCCCGACGAGGAACCATTTGTTGTGTTGCTGCCCGCGGCGCGGCTTCAGACGCGGCGGGAAATCTTTTCTTGAGAGTTCGGCGTATCCCCTCGGTGGTTACTGGGCGGCTGCTTCGGACTTTGCCTTGAGGAGACGGGCCAGGCTCGCAGCCGGTTCGCTGAGAACGCGGACAAGTTTGGTCGCTGGGGCCAGGAGAAGCCCGAGGAGTTTGGCCTGCAGAATTTCCCTGGAGGGGAGGTCGGCAAGCGCTCCGATTTGTTCGGCGTTAAGGATGGCGTCGGCGAGGATTCCGGCCTTCACCGGGGGCCGCTCAAATTCCGCGACGAAGGTCTTGAGAACTTTGGCCGCGGCGCAAATATCATTCTCGCCCGTGACCATGGCAGTCTGGCCTGTCAGCGCGCCGTTCAGCTCCGGAAGTCCGAGGCCCCTAATCGCGCGCTTGATGAAGGTATTCTTGATGACGTGTATCTGCGCATCGACACGCCCGAGGCGCGTGCGCAGTTCCTCGAAGTGTTTGACCTGCATTCCGGTGTAGTCGGCGATGAGCAAAAAGGGGGAATTCTTGAGCTTGGCCTGGATGTCAGCGACGATGGTGGCTTTTTCGGGTCTCATGGCAAAGGGGTCTTAATTCTTGAGAAACGGGGTGGGGTCAACGTTGACGCCGGGGCTCATGGTAGCCGCAAGCGTGATGGCCTCTACAAAGGAGCCCTTGGCCGTCGCCGGTCTTGCTTTAACGACCGCCTCGATCACGGCGCTGCCGTTTTGCATCAAAGCGTCGTCTGCAAAAGAAAACTTGCCGACCGGCACCGCGACGTTGGCGTTCTTGTCGAGCTTGAACTCCACACGACCGGCTTTCACTTCCTTGACAGCTCTCGCTATGTCGTCGGTAACCGTTCCGGCTTTCGGATTCGGCATGAGGCCGCGCGGACCAAGGACTTTTCCAAGCTTCTTTACCTCGCCCATGGCGGCGGGAGTCGCAATGGCGACATCGAAATCAGAAAAGCCGCCAGTCACTTTCTTGATCAAATCCTCGTAGCCCACAAACTCGGCGCCGGCCTCCTTGGCGGCGTCCGCGGCCGGTCCGGAGGCGAACACCAGAACTCGAACGGTCTTTCCGCTGCCGTGCGGAAGCGGGCAGGTGCCTCGCACCATTTGGTCGCTCTGCTTGGGATCCACACCCAATTTGAAGGACAATGTGACCGTCTGGTCGAATTTGGTCGGCGGAAAGGACTTCAATGTCTTGATCGCCTCGGCAAGCGGATACTTTCGCTTCCCCTCCACCTTTTCGGCGGCGGCTCGGTAACGTTTACTGCGTTTCTTTTGCATGTTCTTGCAGTGCGAGCGAACCGGGAAACGGTTCTCCTGCGTGTTCTAAAGTTGCTCAATCTCTATTCTTTTGTAACAGAGGCGAACCGCGCAAAATACAGAGTTCGCCTATTCAGTCAATAGCCGATTGAGGAAAAATAGGCCGGTGTGGAGTGGCTCGACATCGTTCCGCGCGGGCCGAGTTTTGGAGAAAACCTGGGTGCAGAAGCGGAAAACTTCGCTTTACTTTGCCCGCAAAAGTTTGGAATCTGCCGCCTGGTTAGAACGCGATTTTTTGGGAGCCTGAAACGTAGTTTTGCGATGTGTCGCCTGCGCCTGATGCTCTGAGAATTGGCGGCGGCCCTGTTAAAGATCTTATCGCACATCATGAAACTCTACGTAGGCAATCTCTCCTTCCAGACGACAGAAGGAGCCCTTGAAGAACTTTTCGCCCAGTTTGGCACTGTGACCGAAGCGATGCTCATCATGGACAAGATGAGTCAGCGCTCGCGCGGATTTGGCTTTGTGACGATGGGCTCGGCCGAGGAAGGTCAGAAGGCAATCGAGGCTCTCAACGGTAAGAACGTTGACGGGCGCAACCTTGTCGTCAATGAGGCCCGACCGCGCGAAGAACGCGCGCCGCGGCGCGACTACGGCGGGGGCACCGGTGGCCAGCGCCGTCATCAGCACGGCGGAAGGAGCGACGGCTACCGCGACCGCCGTTAGACTAGCCGCGAACGAAATCAGCAAGACAGGCCTTGCAAGCGCGCCGCAAACTCGCGGCGTCGAAACGTCGGGGACGCTTTCGGCTGGCCCGCGGGATGAGCGGTTGATAGAGGCGTAATTCCTCCGGTCCGCATCCTCGCACCAAAGCTTGTTCCGCGAATGTCAAGGCTTGGTTGGTGCCTGAGGCCTCAACCCGGATTGGAGCGAGCTATTGCTCGCTTATCTCGATACCCATCTGGCGAGCGGTGCCGCAGATAGTGCGGAATGCAGCCTCTTCGCTCCGGGCGTTTAGATCCTTCATCTTGATCTTCACGATGTCCATGACCTGCTTCTTCGAGAGCTTTGCGACTTTGACCTTGCTTGCCTCTTTGGAACCGGCAGCCAGGCCGGCGGCTTTTTTTAGAAGCACCGAGGCCGGCGGCGATTTGGTAATGAACGAGAACGTCTTGTCCTTGTAGACAGTAATAACAACAGGAAGGATGTCCCCGGCCTGCTTCTGAGTGGCAGCGTTGAATTCCTTGCAGAAGGCCATGATGTTGACGCCCTGCTGCCCAAGAGCGGGGCCGACAGGCGGCGCCGGGTTTGCCTGGCCGGCGGGAATCTGCAACTTGATCTGTCCAACGATTTCTTTTGCCATGGATGCGGAGCCGCCCAGTCAGGCGGGAAAATAGCCCACGAACCAATCACGGAATCGCCTTCCGGGCAAGGGCGAATTTTCTCTCATTTCCTCGAGAGCCGCCAGAAAAGAATGCTCCCGAGGGTGATGAAAAGAATGTTGGGGATCCAGATCAGGATGGTGGGATGCGCGGCGGCGTTACCCCGGAAGGTGTCCGCCATAATGATGAAGAAGAAATAAGTGAACGCGATGATCAGGCTGAGCGCGAAACCGACCGATGTTTCCTTCCGATGGGCCGTTATCCCGAGCGGGACAGCGATCAATGCGAACGCGGTGCAGGCGAGCGAGGCGGCGAAGCGCTTGTGCAGCTCGACGGTCGCTCTCAACTCTTCCTCACCGGAGAGACCTGGAAGGTAGGTTATCAACTCGGGGAGCGTGTATGAACTGAGCCGACGGCCGCTAAGATATTCCTTGTAAAATTCTTCGAGAGAGATGGGAAACACGCCCTCGTTCACCTCGATTCCCTGGCGGATCTTCGTCAGGTCGCGTGGGTCCTGCTTATCCCGCTCTTCGAACCGTGCGTTGAACAACCTGAGCAGCAGTCGTGTATTCGCAGGATCGGGAGAAAGAACGCCCTCTTTGGCGTAAACCATCTTTATCGGCTGGTTGTTCTCATTAAGCTCGAAAACGATCAGATTCTTGAGCCGATCGCCCTCCTTGGCGCCAACGTACACGCGGCGGTCCGGGAACTGATCGACCACCTGGTCCGCCCGGAAGAGGGCCGCGGGATTGCTGGTCGCGATATCCACGATCGTCTTGGTCATCTGCTGCTCCGCGCGGGGCGCGACCTCGATATTGATCCAAAAGCAAATTCCCGAAAGGATGGCCGCCAGCAAAAACACGGGAACGCAGATGCGCGGAATGCTAACCCCATTGGATTTCAGAGCCACCAGCTCGTTGTCGGCGGACAATCGCCCAAAGACGAGGAGCAACGCCGTGAGAAAGCCCCACGGTATGGTGAAGGTGAGCGAAAACGGAAGCACCAGCGCCATGAAGGCAAGAACCGTCGCTATCGGAACATCCGGGTTGTTGATCAAAACGTCGAGCAGTTGCTTGAAAAGATTGCCGAGCACCAGCACGAGGCTGAGGACGACGACCCCAAAAAAAGCCGTCGCGATCACGCTGATGCCGACATACCGGTCAATTATCTTCATTCGAATGGCGCGCGTACCTCGGCGGGAGAAGACGGGCGGGGCATGCAATTAGGCCATCGGGGACAGGTGTTCAAGCGTTTTACCAGAAACCGAGCGCCCTGCGCTCGATCTCCCCGCTTTCGACGAAATTCCGGGCCTCCAACCAGGACTCGATCTCCGGCAGGTGCATCGCCCCCCACGGAACAATCACGCGGCGATAGTCTTTTAAGGAGGATTCGATCTCGGCAGCCAGTCGTTGATTCCGTGCGAACAAGATGTCGTTCATGACCTGCGCCTGTGCGCTTTCATTTGCAATCGGCGATGATGGATCGATCAAAGTGGTCACGAATTGACGGAGATCAGAGCTCTGAAAAAGTCCTACAACCGCAAGAATGAAGGCGATGGTCTGAGGATGAAAGCTCTCCACGTCCACATCCGCATGCCGGAAGTTAATCTCCCGACTCGCCGGTCGTTCAGGGGCTGGCGCGTCGTCCACTTTCTGCCCGTCGCGCCCCTCGAGACCTTCCGCAATCTGCTGCGAAAAGACACTGTCCGCTTGGGGTGTAAGGTTCAGAAATCTTGCGACACGATTGTAGCTCAAAGTCTTTCCGCCAAGAAGGCGCCGGCGATCGGTTACGCCTTCCACCAGCACGACCGATGGGATCGCGGGATCGATTCCGGTCAGCAGGCCGGAGTAGAATTCGCGATCGGCCACGTGCATCATTCCCGTGAGGCGCACCTCCCGATCCCCGGACTGGAACTTGCGCTCAACCAAGTAGATACCGTCGAGACGCACCCGCACATAGCCACCGGTGAGCAACTCAACCTGCGTGGTGAATCCCGAGAGCGCCGAGGCCGCCACAAGGAGCGGGAAGAAAGCGACCGTCAGTGGCACGGCCAGAAGCGAGTACCTCCAGGAGAATGCGGGTGACTCGTTCAGAGGGAGAGGCCGTGTCCATCGGCCACCGCGACAGACAGACCACACCGACACGGCGAGCAAGAGTTGCGCTATGGCCAGGCCCAGCTCCAAATGAGGCACATTCCATCGAGTCAACGGAAAAGCCATCGCAGGCCCAGCCCACCATATGAAAAGAATCAAGGGCACTAGGGCTCTCTTGGGCATCCGCGGAGTGAGGCTCACCAAGCCGGCAATCGCAACGCTGCCTCCAAGCACCGCGAACGCGATGGCTTGTCTCACGGCGCCAAGTGGCGGTATCCCGCCTGAAAGCGACGCAATCTCGTCGGTCACCGACAGGATCCCATCAGCGAAAAACACAAGCCAGAACAGACTGACGGCACCCTGTAGCACTCCCGCAACGTAGCAGACCGCTGGCTCGCCTCAACTGCGGTCTGCAAGGCGCTCCGCTCCGACAAACCCCTCCCGGCGACCAACAAACGGAACGCCGAAGAGACCTCAGGGTTTCGCGCGGCTTGGGGGCAAGACGCTGAAAGCGAAGCGGCGAATCACCTGGTCGGTTCCACCACCCGGGCGGGGGCGCGGCCCACGAGTGCAAAAACCGCCATGGCGGCGGCAAAGAGGAAAATCGCGGAAGCCAGCAGCGGCCATGACGCATACACTCCGCTCCCCTGATGGAGCTGCGCGCTCAAAAGCAAACCCGCTATCATCGGTCCCAACCATCGCGCCAAGCTTCCGCTCGATTGCATGACCCCTAGCGCGCGGCCCTGCCAGCCCGCTTCTGCGCTTCGCGACGCCAGGGCTGCGAGCGTCGGCATGAGCAGGCTGTTTCCGACCCCGACGGCGGTCGTGGCAGCGAACATTCCCTTTAGGCCCGGGCTGAGAGCCAAGCCGCATAGGCCAACGCACATCAACACCGCGCCGGCAAACGCGAGCGGGGCTTCGCCAAAGCGTTTCACCAGCCGTCCGATCAATCCCCCCTGAATGATCACGCCAACAACGCCAATTCCCCCAAGAATGTATCCTGTGTGGAGAGCATCCAGACCAAAACGATGCAGGAGCAGGAGGGCGAAAATCGCCGTCATCATGGAGAAACCGACAATGACGAGAAAATAACTGGCGAGGCTCCACGCATACGTTTTCCGCTCCACATGATCAAAAAGGTGCGGGAAGAGAGGATCCCTCTGCGTGCGGCGCGCCTTCCGAGGATGGGATTCCGGCAGAAAAAACGTTACAAAGAAAACGTTTATGAGGGCGAGCCCCGCGGCGATAAACATTGGCGCGGAATAGTTGAAGGTAACCCCCGCCCACCCTCCAAGCGCGGGCCCGAAAACGAATCCCAAGCCAAACGCGGCTCCAAGAAGCCCCATCGCCCTGGCGCGGTTTTCGGGCGTCGAGATATCGGCAAGGTAAGCCTGGGCGGCGCTGATGTTCGCGCCTGCGATCCCATCGATCAATCGGGCAACGAAAAGCATCAAAACGGAGTTGGCAAACCCCATGAGCAGATAGCCTGCCACCGTGCCCAGGAGACCAAAGAGCAACACGGGCTTGCGCCCAACTCGATCAGATACCCTTCCCCAAATCGGCGCAAAGAAGAATTGGGCGAGTGAAAAGATGCCCACCAGCCAGCCGATCTGAACGGCGGTTGCACCAAAATGCTCGGCATAAAGTGGCAATACCGGGATGACGATCCCAAAGCCCAAAATGTCGATGAAGCAGGTAAGAAAAATCGTCAGGTATTGAATCGGGCGACCGGCCATGTCACGGGATGAATCAACAAGGTTCACGTCCAAAAGCAAGAGCTCGGAAGTCTCTCCTTGCCGTAGCGGCACCGCCGAGTCGGAAGTGAATATTCATTGCAGCGACGTACGTCCGAATTCTTGTGCTGCTTTCAGCAACTTTCGTTGACCGCTTGGCTCGTGTGAACTCCTTGAGATTTGAGCAACTGGGAAAAATGGCGCTTGGGCGTCGCGTCATCGCAACTCATGAATCCGAAGCACTTCGAAAGATTTGTCGTCCTCGGACACCTCCCTTCCCCCAATTACTTCAAACCGTACTTCGGTGCCCGACTGCTCGTCCTTTGAGCAAACCTAGCCTCTGTCGATTGGAACCATGAGCAGCCCGGATCCGGCAGGTGGTCCCCCTCTTGCTGGCAGCCACTAACGAACTTGTCCTCAGCCGGCTCCCGGCAGCTCCATAGTTCGTCCCGCCAGTGTGTTGTGAGGTTCGATGTGTCAGTCTACCATTGATAACGGAAGCCGACGTTCACGGCCCAGGGCCTGATGTACTTTTCTCCGGCGGCGAACTCGTAGTCGGCATAGAGCTGGCTGGACTGGTTAATGGCGCAAATAGCCCCGGCACCAGCTTCCACGCGAGGGCCGTCGAGATTGGGGCGCCATTCGCCGCCTTGGGCTCGGACCGTTCCACCCGAGCTCACGGCCTCGACGAAGTATGCCTTCACGAAAGGCTGGAGTATACTACCGC
>DASTFP010000102.1:0-5699 GCA_035719865.1 Terrimicrobiaceae bacterium
GTTCCCTTCAAGGGTGTGCATCGTTTCATACCGGCGCTCATCAAGAACGCCGGCTTCAAGATCGTTGAGGTGCCCGTCAATCACAGGCCCCGGCAGTTTGGGGTTAGCAAGTATGGATTGGGGAACCGCGCCGTTCGCGCGACTCTGGACATGTTTGGAGTGCGCTGGCTGCAGTCCCGCCGTCTCGATCTCGCCGCCGTGGAACGGCAGGAACCTGCGGAGACGCTACGATCCGGCGTGTAAGGCGGCAGGGCTCTCCGGCGGACGATCCCAGAAGTAGCGCTTGAGCAGGACTTTCAGCGTGGCGGTGAGAGGAACAGCCAGCAACGCTCCCAGCAGGCCACCGAGGATCAGGCTCCAGGCGAGAACGGAAATGATGACGGTCAGAGGGTGCAGTCCGACGGATTCGCCAACGATCTTTGGCGCGATGATCATTCCATCGATGTTGTTGGCCGCAATGAAAATAATGGTGACCAGCACGGGATGCCACCAATCTCCAAACTGGGCGGCAGCGATGATCACCGCGGGGATCCACGAGACCATCATGCCGAGGTAGGGAATAATTCCGAGAATGCCCACCATCAGACCGATGAGCAGGGAGAACTCAAGCCGCACGAAGACGAGAAGGCACAAACCGATGAGGAATCCATCGATCAGGCTGACCAGCAGTTGGCCCCTAAAGAAATTGATGAGGTAGCTGTTGATTTCGCTCAGAAGGGAAACGATCTCGCTTTTGAGCGGCGAGGCGCGCAATGGGAGATAATTGCTCCAGTGCTCGGAGATCGAATGACCCTCTTTGAGAAAGAAAAACAGAAAGATGGGAACGAGGATCAGACTGAGCAGGAACCCAAACACGCCGAGAAATCCGCCGACGCTTTTTTGAATAAAGTCGCCGGAGGCGACCACGATATCAGGGATTTTCTTCTGCAGCCAGGCAACGCCTTCGTCGATCGTTGAGCTAATGTAGCCCCTGATGCTCGGACCGGTCGCGGCGTCTTCACGTCCCTGGAAGATCGGCAGGTCGCCAAGTCGCCGGGCGTTCTCGATGGTGTTATTGATAAGCGTCTGCGCGCGCTCGGTGTATTCCGGCAAGTGCGCCGCAAGTTGCTGGGCCTGATTTCCCACCACGGGAATGATGTAGATGAGGATTCCCGCGACGATCGCGATCGAAACGCTGAAGACCGCAATGACGGACATCGTGCGGGAAAGGCGGCGGCTTTCGAGCCACTCGACGACCGGCTCGAGCAGGTAGGCCAGGATTGCAGCGATGGCAATCGGGATTAGCACCGGCTGAAGGTAGGAAATCGCCTTGACGATAAGCCATCCAAGCAGGGTCGCCACAGCCCCCAGCGCCACAAAGCAGACCGCCGTGACGGCGGCCCAGAGTAGCTTCTTCTGGAAAGGCGTCGGTGCCATGATGGGAGATAGCAGAAGGAGCGGAGGGAATCCAAGACAAAGCGGCAATAAGCGGATGCAGCCCGCGGCAAGTTCGTTTACTCTCGGTGCCGATGATTTTCCGATCGTTGCTTGTCGCCGGCGCATGAAGAGCCTCCTGCGCTTTCTCCTGTTCGTCTTGATCGCGGCCGCGGTCGTTGGCGGACTTTACCTGTGGAAGAAAGCCCGGACGGCGCCGGCTTCTGAAGCGACGGGCTCCGGAGCGGGTGGCACCAACCGCTTTCTCCTGGCCGAGCTCGATCGCGAATTTACCACGCTCGTTAACCAGGTGCTACCTTCTGTGGTGAGCATTGAGGCGACTCCGGCGGATGTGATGGATCCTCGTCTCCAGATGCTGCGTTTTCTCTTTGGCGGAAACGACCCCGGCGCCCGCCCGAGCGGATCGGGCGTCATCGTTTCGGACAAGGGACACATTGTGACGAACCTGCATGTGGTCGCCAACGCCAAGGCCGTTCAAGTTCAACTTGCCGATGGACGCACTTTGCCCGCGCAGTTCGTCGGGGCGGACGCCCCTTCCGACATCGCGATTATGAAGATCGAAGCCGACGGGCTTCTGCCGTTGCCATTTGGCGACTCGGACGCTGTAAACGTGGGTCAGATGGTCTTTGCTGTTGGCAACCCGCTGGGTTTGCAGGAAACCGTCACCCAAGGCATCATCAGCGCCAAGGGCAGGCGGGCCTTGAGCGAGGCTGCCAACGAATTCTTCCAGACCGACGCCGCCATCAATCCCGGGAGTTCGGGCGGACCGCTCGTGAACCTGAAAGGCGAGTTCATCGGCATCAATAATTCGGTTTCGCCGCAAGGGCAGGGGATTGGTTTTGCGATCCCTGCAAATACGGTAAGACGGGTTTTCGAAGGCATAAGGGATCACGGGCGCTTCATCCGGCCCTGGTTCGGCGCCTACATGCGGTCATTAACTCCGCAACTCGCGCAGCAGCTCGGCTTGCCCGATGCCGTGGGCGTGCTTGTCATGCTGACTTATGAAGGATCACCTGCCGAAACCGGTGGTGTGAAATCCGGCGACGTGATCATTGAATTCAACGGGAAGCCGATTCGCGACCTCATCGATTTGAGAAACCGCGTGGCGGAGACTGATATCGGGCAGAAGGTTGGCATGAGGGTGAGGCGGGGTGGAACGGAGCTGACGCTGCAGACAGTCCTGGCCGCCGAGCCGGTCGGATAGCGCATCACCCTTTCCTTTTCGCGACCCTTTGCTAAGCTTGGGATTTGTGTCAAAACCAGCAGCCCATTCACCGATGCCCAGGCAGCCGATAGGCACGACTTTTGTTGTAGCGATCAGCGTGCTCGGGGCGATCGCGCTCCTCCAGTTGCTTGCGGTGGCCTGGCACTACATACCCCTTGTGCGTCAGCAGATCGTCAAGACCTCGGAGCCGCAGGCCGCTCCGGCGCAGCCCGCGCCAACACCCGCCCAGCAGGCCCAACAGCCATCTCTTCCCCCGGCAGAGATGCGAAAAGTCCAGCAGCTCTTCGCGGACGCCGACCGAAGTTCTCGTGTAGGCGATTTCGAAGCTGCTCAGAAGGCGCTGGAAGAATTGGCGAAGCTTTTGCCGGGTGATCCGAGCGTGCTCTTGCGCAAGGCATTGGTGTTCGAGCGGCTCGAGCAACCGGCTGACGCCGTCCTGATCCTCGAAGAAATATTGAAGTATCCCGGGCTTCCTCCTGAAGTCCAGAGCCAGGCTCAAGCCAAGCTCGATCAGCTCGCGCAAACTCTCGCGACCAGAGAGGGCCCCCCCGCGGCTGCGGCCCCCGCGATTCCCGACGCCGCCGGGGCGGATGTTCGGGACGATATCGGATTGCAACCCGGGGCCAGTCTCGGGATCGTCGATGCTCGGCTGCGCGATGGCAAACCCGGGGTCAAGTCGCTTCGCCTGGCCGTGAAGTCGCGTCCCGGCTCGACCATCAACGTGCAGGACGTCAAGATCCACGTTTACTTTTATGAGCAGAACGAAGAGCAGGACGTGGTGCTCACGGAATCGAAAGTCGTACCGCAATGGCTAAGTCCCCCGGTCGACTGGACTTCGGACGAGCCGGAATTGCTTGAAGTTCAATACACGCTTCCCGACAGCGAACTACCCGGCAGCGCCGCAGCCAACGGGGCTCCGGGACGGAAGTATTTCGGCTACATCGTGGGGGTCTTCTATAATAACGAGTTGCAGGACTTCCGCTCCGATCCTGCCAGCCTTGCCAAAGACTTTCCTCTCCAGCTCTATCTCAAGGAAGGCGGAGAATGAAAATTCTGATTGTCGACGACGAGCCCGGCTTGGCCGCCGGGCTTGCCGGATGGCTCGAGGAGAATGGATGGGGTTCGCCCGGTGTCGCCACGACGAGCGACGAAGCGGTCGAGTGGATCAATCGGAATGGACGCGTCGATGTGCTCGTCTGCGATGTCGCAATTAACCCTGCGGATGGGTTTACCCTTCGAGAGACCATTCAGCCGCATTTGCCGAAAATGCGGACGATCTTCATCTCCGGCTATGATCTTTCCGATCACTCGGCACGCATGGAGGGATGCCGCTTTTTGGCCAAGCCAGTTACCGGAGAAGCGCTTGACGACGCCATTCGCAGCCTTTTCGAGGCCAGGACACCGAAACCATCCGCCGGTGCAGTTCAAAGTCCGCCCGAACCCGGTTCCGGCAACAACGGAAAGCCCGCGGCCAGAGTGATCGCGGCGATCCCGCGAGTCGTCGCTTCGGCAGCCACTCCGAGACTGGTCTCCGCCTCCGCCTCGCCGAAGGCGGGGCTGAACGCGGTTACGCGATCATCGGCCGAACCCGTCGGACCGGACCCGAGAGTCACCGCCAGGGCGCCGGGTCAGCCCGGGTGGGAGGTGGAAATGCCGCCGGACGATCTTGTGGGACGCGTTCTGGGGAGTTATCAGATCGAGGCCAGAATCGAGCAAGGCGGCCAAGGTCCGGTCTATCGGGCGGTGCAAACCGCCATGGGCCGGCTCGTCCGCCTTTACACCCTTGATCGGAAGCTCTCGCAGGATTCCGCGCAGATCGAGAGATTCATGTCTGACGCGAGCGTCAAAGCCAATGTCCGGCATCCCTATATTTTCGCCGTATATGAGGCTGGCGAGAGCGACGGCGTCTATTTCTACTCGTGCGAGTACGTTCCCAGCCGCTCACTGCAATGGTCACGCGAGCAGGGGGTTTTTCTGGATGAACGGACGGCGCTCCAGGCGATGAAAGTCGCCGCGGAAGTGCTGGCGTATTTTTCGCGCGAAAATATCGCCCACAATTTTCTTTCGGGAGACTCCGTCCTCCTGGGCCCGAGCAATCGACCGCGTATCGCCAACATCGCTGCGCGGGACGTCGCCGGAACTTTCGCCGTCGCCGATGAAATGCGGGAGTTGGGGCGGATCGTCGCCGGGGTGCTGCCCGAGACCTCCCAGGCTCTGGGCGTCCGCGAACTGGCGAGATCTCTTGCAGCGGGCGAGATGCGGGCCCTCCCGGACTGGAGTTCGCTCCTGAACAAGATTGGGGCCATGGAGCCTCAAGTCGCTCCCGAGGCGGTCTACAAGCTCGAGGCGCAGGAACGGGAAGCAAGCCGCATCGTTGAGCTCGCGAAGAAAAGGCAACGTCGCAGCCTGATCATGAACTCTGCTTTCTCGCTCTGCGTGTTTGGCCTGGCCCTGGGTTTTATATGGTGGTTCTTCTTCAGGCCGAAGGGAGGCGACGTTCGCACCTTCAATCGAATGGTCGAGATTCCCGCCGGCGAGTTCATTTATCAGGAGGGTCAAAAACTCAATCTACCGGCATTTCTTATCGATGAATACGAGGTGACCATCGGCCAGTATGCCGAGTTCCTCAGCTACCTGCAGGAGCATCCCGATGAGGCCGCAAAATTCGATCACCCCGATCAACCCGCGGGCAAGTCGCACGTGCCGGCCGGATGGGCGGATCAAAACCTCGCGAACGATCCCATGTACGGATACTATGCCCGCGCCAGGCGATGGGGAAGGTATCAGGACGCGCCGCTCGACGTGAATTGCCCGGTTTTTGGCGTCGATTGGTTCGATGCCTTTGCCTACGCAAAATGGAAGGGCCGCAGGCTCCCGACAGAACAGGAATGGGAGAAGGCCGCGCGCGGAACCCAGGGCTTCAAATATCCTTGGGGAAACGAACCGGACGCGGCCCGGGTCAACAGCGGCGCCGATTTCGATCCGAATCCCAAAAGGGGCGGCGAGCAGGACGGCTATGAACGCTCGTCTCCTGTCGATG
>DASTFP010000103.1:0-7234 GCA_035719865.1 Terrimicrobiaceae bacterium
CGACGGGTTCCTCGCGCTCTTTGGCGTTGGCGGTACTTTGAGCGATCATGCCGGTGCCGCCCTGGCGGCCGCATGCGACATGCTCCGCTCCCTCGAGCGACTTAACCACGATCTGGCCCTCGAAGGAAAACCGACTCTGGCAATGGGAGTGGGCATTCACACGGGACCGGCTATCGTTGGCAGCGTCGGATCACCGGAGCGCCTCGAATATACCGCCATTGGAAGCACCGTAAATTTTGCATCGAGAGTCGAACGCCTCACCAAACTGCTCAGGACGCCGATCCTGCTGAGCGAGACCACGCGAAGCCAGTTGCGAGGCAAGCCGCCCTTTAAGGAATTTCCCCTGCAGCAGGTTCGTGGATTGGATGAGCCGGTTAAAGTTTTCTCGGTCCCGGAGTTTTCATAAGCGTCCAATATCCATTGAAAAAGCGGGCGCCGCGCGGCAGTAGTTAGCGCTCCATGAGCTCTGCCACTATGCCTCCCTCGCCAGCAACCGCCCGTACGACCTTCGAGCAGCGAATCGATCACTTGCTGGAGCGAATGACACTGGAGGAAAAGGTAAGCCTATGCCACGCCGGCTCCAAGTTCGCGGTTTCCGGAGTTCCCCGGCTGGGGATTCCTGAATTCTGGATGTCGGACGGCCCGCACGGCGTCAGGCACGAGATCTGCCGCGACAGCTGGGATCCTGTCGAGACCGAGGAGGATCGCTCCACTTATCTGCCCACCGGGATAGCTCTCGCCGCGACCTGGAATCCCGCTCTGGCCCGGCGGTTTGGCGAAGTCCTCGGAGCGGAAGCACGGCATCGTGGCAAGGACATGATCCTTGGACCCGGTATCAATATTATCCGCACGCCGATCTGCGGCCGGAACTTCGAATACTACGGCGAAGATCCCTGTCACATTGCAAAGATGGTTGTTCCGGCCGTCCAGGGCATTCAGAGCCAGCAGGTCGCAGCCTGTGTCAAACACTACGCCGCGAACAACCAGGAACTCAACCGTCAGGGGGTTGACGCCCGAATGGACGAGCGAACCCTGCGTGAGATCTATCTTCCTGGCTTCGAAGCGGCGGTCGTTCATGGCAAGTGCCTGGCCGTGATGGGCGCCTACAACAAATTCCGCGGTCAATTTTGCTCGCATCACGAATACCTCGTTAACGGTATTCTCAAGGGAGAATGGAACTTCGAGGGGTGCTTCCTCTCGGATTGGGCAGCGGTCGTTGATACCATTGAAGCGGCCCGTTTCGGGCTGGATCTCGAGATGGGGACGGACAAGCCCTACGACGACTACTATCTGGCCCGCGGGTTTCGCGAGGCGATCGAGCGGGGAGAATTGGACGAGGCGTTGGTGAACGACAAGGCGCGCCGCAATCTGCGCGTCATGTTCCGGATCGGGATGTTCGATTCGAATCGCAAAGCCGGAGAGCGCAATACGGCGAAGCATCAGCAAACCGCGCTGGAGATCGCCCGGGAGGCGATCGTGCTTCTAAAAAACGAAGGCGACATCTTGCCTCTCGACAAAGATCGTCTGGCGCGACTGGTCGTGATCGGCGACAATGCCATCGCCAGGCACGCATCGGGAGGACATAGCTCGGGAGTCAAGGCGCTTTACGAGGTGACTCCTCTGGAAGGGTTGCAAAACAGGCTGGGAAGCGGCGTCGGCATCGAATATTTCCAGGGCTATCCGACCCAGAGCGGCGACTTCTCGTGCATTGATCCGCACTATCTGGGCGTCGCAGACGAACGAGCCGGAACGCGGGGATGGAATGCGACTTACTGGAGGCAACCGGACCGCGACGGGCAAGGAATGTCGAGGGCGGAGGCGGTGATCGATTTCAATTGGACGGATACTACGCCATTTCCTGGCACGGAGGCGGGACAATTCTCAGCGGAGTGGAGGGCGGAACTGGTCCCTCCCGAATCCGGAAGCTATGAATTTGCGCTTTTGGGCGCACGTCACGCGAGTTTGTCCATCGACGGGGTTGCCGTGATTCATCGCTTCGAGGGCGGGAGCGGAACGGTGCATAAGTCCGTCGAATTGGAGGCCGGACGGGTCTACGAGCTTCGCGTGGAAATGAGACCGTGCCGCTGCCCGGTTCGCATCAAAATGGGCTGGATTCCGCCCTGGAGCCTGCAGGGACGCAGGGACGAGGCGCAATTGATCGCGGCCGCCAAGTCGGCGGATGCCGTTCTCGTCTTCGGTGGATTGAATCATCAATACGACCTCGAGGGCACCGACCGTCGGGATATGGCGCTTCATGAGGGTCAGAACGAGCTTATCGCGCGGATTGCCGGCTTGAATGCGAGAACTGTGGTCGTGCTGCTAAGCGGTTCTCCCGTCGAGATGCCGTGGGTCGATAGGATCCCGGCGATCGTTCAAATGTGGTACGCGGGAATGGAGGGTGGTAACGCAATCGCCGACGTTCTGATTGGAAATGCCAATCCTTCTGGAAAGTTGCCGATAACCTTTCCAAAAGCGCTGGACGATTCTCCCGCCCACGCGCTGGAAGATTACGCCGCTGCGGTTTGTGATTACAAAGAGGGAGTATTCGTTGGCTATCGGTGGTTTGACGCAAGAGAGATCGAGCCGCTCTTCCCATTTGGCCATGGACTCACCTACACAACGTTTGAACTCTCCCGACTCTCTGTCGAACCGACCGCAACGGGCGTCCGCGTGGTCCTTACTGTGAAGAATACAGGCCATCGCCCCGGCTCCGAGGTGGTCCAGATTTACGTGGGCCAGCGCGTTCCCTCGGTTGAGCGTCCGCCCCGGGAGTTGAAGGAATTTTGCAAATTGGCTCTTGCGCAAGGGGAAACGAGGCGTGTGCCATTTGATCTGCCGCGAGCGGCTTTCGCGTTCTGGAGCGAAGCGAAAGGAGAGTGGGTCGTCGAACCCGGGGAATTTCTCATCGAGGCCGGCGTGTCATCCCGACAAATCATTCTCTCGCGCGCGATTCGCTTGGAATAAAGATCGAGCGGCGCCCGGCGCACGCGCCACCGCGAGGGCTGTCTATTTCAATTCGCCGTTATAGAATTCCGTCCAGTCGTCGAGGTTGTTGAGATTGACTGCGTCCCGCGCAGCTTTCTGGTCATCCGGAAGGCTGGCGGCGCCGAGGATTCCGCGACGTGTGGCGTCGTCATGATTGTAACCGCTGATCGCGGCGTTGAGCTTGCCGAGGGATTCCTTGTCAAGCTTTGCGCCTGGTTGCTCGCGAACCCATTGCTCGAATTGGGCATAGGTCGGACGCTTTTCAGAGATGAATGAGATGACCGCGTCGCGGTTGAGACCAAGGCCGTCGATGACCATTTGGTCGAAGCCTTTACCCACTGCGGGATAACCCGCTGCAAGTTTGCCGCGAGCATCCAGAGAGACTTTGAGCCAAAGGCGGGGCAGGTGCAGAACGCCGAGCGGTCCGGCAACTCCGGAACTGATGAGGGGAACGATTTGTGACATAGCAATTGCAATAGAACTCATCCCGGCCAGAAGGTCAATTGTCGCGGTGGTGACCCATCCGCAGGCCCTACCCGGCAGCGTTGAGGCGGTTTCCTTGAAACGAAAGGGTCACCCGCTTTGCGGAAGAATGAAGAAAATTCGCAGCGTTTTCTTGGACGGTGCTCAGGCTGCGAAAAACTCGTGTTCCAGCGCCGAAAACCACTTGCATTCTCGCAAAGCTATACAATCTTAAAACTAGGCAAGGTTAACTCCTCTGGTTTCGCTGAGTAAGTGGAATTGGTTCTCTAGGAGAGAAGAAACAGTGCGAGCCGACCTTGCCACCTTTTTTGTACTCGGCGCCTGCCGAAGCGCTTTTCCGATCAGCCGACCAGGGCCATGGGAATTCTCCAGACTCGGCGAGGGGCCTCGAATCCGCGAAAGCGGACTTCAGAGGGCTCGGGAGAGGCTGTCCAGTTTTTCAGGAATTCCTCCATCTCGGGGCGCTGAAAAATTTCGTCCGAGACCGCCAGATCGCCGCCCTGGCAACAGGAGATCATACGAGATGCCAGATTAATTGTGCTGCCGAAGAAGTCGAGCCGGTCGTTTGCGTTTACCGCAAGACAGGCCCCGACATGCAGGCTGGCTTTCAGCGTCAAAGCAGCCTTGGAAGGTTGCTGCGAGCGGGGGGTTGCCAGATCGCGATTCATGTCACTGACGGCTGCCAGTGCCTCATCGACGCGGCTAAAGCATGCCATCACGGCATCACCGATCGTCTTGACCACCGTGCCATGGTGGCGGTGAACAGCCGCCGTCAGAATGGTGAAGTGGTCTCGCACCAGCGCGTAGGCAGGCGCGTCGCCAATCCGGCCATAGAGCGCTGTCGAGCCGCGCAAATCGGTGAAAAGGATCACTTGCGATCCGACTACGATGTCTTCATCGGGCGAAATCACCTCGTTTGAAAAGAGATCTCGAAACTCCTGCCAGTTCGTCACTCGCGCAGCGGTCAGGATGTCGTCGCTCCAACCCATCTCGTCGAAACTCAGCACCACGGGGAACGGGTTCGGATTTTGGACGGTGGCGAAGCCCTGCTCTGCCTCCCCGCGGCCATAGCCGATCTCCAATCCCTCCACGCTCGCGCGGATGAGAGCCGGGCGCTTCTCGCCCAGTTCGCCGGGATCGATGACGAAGGACCCGCGCACTTGCGGCGAACGAAGACGTGCTGGACGGGTGAGCCGCGGCAGTTTCCAGGTTCGTTCCTGGCTGGGTTCGAGCCATATCTGGCTGAGCACATGGGGCTTCCCGCCGGGACCGGCCAGACAGAAGGTTTGATCGTCGCGTTTGCGAACGGCTGGGTTCACCGCAAACTTGAGCTCGACCGATCGGTCGAACTGCGCGTCGAATTCGATCTGGCACACCTCGCAATGGGACGTCCGTGCCAGCGCGTTGAGCGATTTGACTGGTTTTTGTCTCGAGGAACGGCAGTTCGGACAAAGAATTTCCCAGCGAAAATCCAAGAGACCGCCACGAGTGGCGTGAAGGAAAAGGGACAAAACTTCCCAGGGATCGGCGCTCCATTGCCGGGCAATAGCCAGGGGGCGAATGTGGGTAAGCTCCACGTCGGGGGCCTCGCAGAGCATCCCGCGAAGGCGATCGACGTGTTCGGCCGGAACACCGGCTTGCTTCAACTTATCAAGTCCAGCGTTCAAGGCGGCTTCGTTTACCGGTTGGACGCTCAGGTGTGGCAAGGCCACCGGCTTCTGGCCGCGCAGAAAGGCGGTCGTCTGCGCGGTAATGCGGCGCATATCATGCCTCGCTTTCGGAAACAGCACGCTTTTCGCCAGAAATCGTCCCAGCGCATTCCTGGGAACAACTTCGGATATTGCCCTCAAGCGCGTCGCTCCGGAACGCGGGATGAGTTCGATTCCTGCGACGGCTTCGCTGAGCGGACCGTTCTCGAACAGGCGCCGGACGCGGTAGAACTCGGGTTCCAGCCACTCGAACGGCAACTCCTGCCAGGCCACCTCGAGACCCGCGACACGCGCCCGCGCGCGGACGGTGCTACCGCCCTCGGCGTTTGCGGTGAACTGATACTGCACTGCCGGCAGTCCTAGGGAGCGGTTCATCCAGTCGGTATTGGCAAGGGCGGGCCAGACCGCCTCACGCGGAAACGGCAGGTCGTGCAGGCTTTCGAATCGAATCAGGCGCTCCATGGTGCTTGGCCCCCGGCAGATTCAGGCTCGACGTCCCAAAGGCTTGGCTTGGCAAATTTTAGCATTCGCGACAACTTCGTTACTGAGCATGACTACAGAGTCGCGTCCCGTCAGCCTTGTTTCTGGCGGGGGTGACACGTTGCATGCTTTTGGCGAACAAGTAACCTTTCATCTGGTCGGTGCGCAAACGGGAGGAAAGTTTGACGGAGATTACTCTACCCGTTGGCGGACCACCGTGCACCTCCACCTCAACGAGGATGAACTATTCGTCGCCCGGGAGGGCACGGTGGCGTTCTTCTCCGACGGTCAATGGCATGACTTGGGACCTGGTGGCGTTGCATTCATTTCGCGGGAATCAGTTCATACTTTCACGAATACCGGTGACGCCCCTAGCCGGATGCCCATTGAGACAAGCCCGGTGGGGTTCGAAACGTTTTTCGCGCGTTGCGCGCAGGAATTTGCGGCGCCCGGGGACCCGATATGCAGCGTATTATCGGCATCGCCGTCGAACACGGGATCCATTTTTTGAAATCCTGACGTTGGTTCTCGTTGGGTAATGACATGTCCAGCTAGCTTACTGCCATCGAACCGCTCCGAAAGACACCCCATCGCCCGAAGCGTTCCGGCCCAGCGCCCTGGCGCCTGCTTGCCATTGGTCTTCTGGCCGTTGGAGTTGCTGCCAGTCTGCTCATTCCCGCCTTGGTTTCGGGCAAACAGCCTCCCAAAGCCACGCCATCACCGGCTCCCCAGGGACCTGAGGTCATGGAGGAAGAAGCTCTCGCGCTCCAGGAAAGGGGAAACTATGCGGCTGCCGAGGATCTTTTTCGCAAGTGCCTCGTAGAGCGGCAAAAGGTGCTGGGAACCGAACATATTGACACCCTTTCCGCAATGAACAATCTGGCGAACCTGCTGCACGAACGCGGCAGCAACGCCGAGGCAGAGCACCTGCATCAGCAGTGCCTGGAAGTTCGCGAGCGCACGCTTGGGCCAGATCATCCCCATACCCTGGCCAGCTTGAACAACCTGGCGCTCGTTCTTAGCGCAAAGGGCGATCTTGCCGGCGCGGAGCCTTTTTCCCGCCGGGCCTGGGAATCAATGCGTCGCACCGCGGGGCCTGACGATCCGGATACTCTCTCGTGTCTGAATAATCTGGCGAACTTGCTTTCGGACAAGGGGGATTATGCTGCGGCGGAACCGCTCTACCGGGAACTGGTCGAGTTGCTCAACACCAAGTTGGGTCCCGAGCATCCCGCGACCCTGGCCGGGCAGGGCAATCTCGCCAACCTCTTGCTGCGAAAGGGCGATCCCTGGGCTGCGGGGTCGATTTATCGTCGCTCTCTGGAAATCCGTGAACGGGTTCAGGGAAGCGAGCATCCGGAGGCGTTGCTCGCGCTCAACAACCTCGCGGCGTTTCATTTGGAGACAGGGAACTACAGCGAGGCCGAATATCTCTACCGCCGCTGTCTCGAAAGCCGCAGGAAAGCGCTGGGCGCGGATCACCCCGATGCCTTTACAAGTGAGGAGAATCTTGCTCGCACGTTGCGGAAAGAGGGAAAACTTGAGGAAGCTGAGGCGTTGGCGCGGGCGACGCTCGA
>DASTFP010000104.1:0-15968 GCA_035719865.1 Terrimicrobiaceae bacterium
CACCTTCCATTTCACTACTCGCGTCGGCCGCGCGGCTACCTTAACGGTGAGCTTGCCGTCACGGCCAATTTGATTCGCAACGGCGAAACACTCCGACAAGGCGTAACGGAGCTTCGACAGCTTATGGCCATGCTGCGGGAAGGCGGCTGCACGGAATTCGGCATACTTGGCACCAGCTTTGGCGGATGGAACGGCGCACTGCTGAGTTTCCTGGAAGCCGATTTCCGCTTCGTCGCTCTCATCCAGCCAATCGCAAACATCGAGCACGCGCTCTGGCGAAATCCTGCTGCCGCCTCGCTGCGAAGGCTTCTGAGAGCGAAGGGCATCCAGCCTGGCGACAGCGAGCGGCATGCTCACCTCAGTTCACCGCTTCACGGCGTGCCGCTTTGCGGAGCGGATCGTGTCGTTGTCACCGCCGGCGCCTACGATTCCGTTTCTCCTCCGAGGGAGCTTCTGAACCTTGGGAAACTTTGGCCTGGCTCAAGGCTGCTCCAGGTCCGGCAAGGTCATTTCGGATATCGCGCACTGAGGGAAACGCTTAAAGAAATAGAAGCATTTCTGTAGTCGTTTGGGCTCGCAAGGGTGGCGGGAGGATCAGCGGACAATTGGTTTTGGCTTGCCCTTGGCCCCGGAAAGCCCTCAGTTTGCCTACCTTGCAGGACATGACGACAGTGAAGTCAGATTTGCCGGAGGACTCTTACAATGAGCTTTCGAGAGCCTCTTATGATGCGATCATCATTGGCGGCGGCCCCGGAGGCAGTACCGCCGGAAGCACTCTCGCCCAAGCCGGAAAGCGGGTGCTCATCGTCGAACGAGAGCGTTTTCCGCGTTTTCACATCGGAGAATCCCTTATCCCCTACGCCAACGAGGAATTCCGGGCGATCGGAGTCTGGGAGAAGTTGGAGACGGCCGGTTTCATGCCCAAGCTCGGAGCGGAGTTCGTACTCGGAAACTCGAGAGCCACCACTCGCGTGCTGTTCGCGCGTTACCTGCCGCGAGACTACGCCAATACTTTCCAGGTCGAGCGCTCCCGCTTCGACACCATCCTGCTTGACCATGCGAGGCTATCCGGCTGTGAAGTGTGGAAACAGACGCGCGTCCAGTCTGTCTCGATCGACGGCGATGGCGCGCGGGTCTCATGCGTCCGTGGCAGCGAGACGTTCCAGGCGCGCGCCAGGTGGCTCCTTGACGCGAGCGGACGCGATGCGCTGCTTGGCAAGCAGCTAAACCTTCCAAAAACTGATCTTGGATTGCCGAAAAAGTTTGCGACGTTCGCGCATTTTCGCGGCGTGCTCCGAAATGAGCCCCCCGCTCAGGGGCACATCACAGTAGTCCGGCTTGAATCGGGTTGGTGCTGGATTATTCCCCTGGATGCGGAGAAGACATCCGTCGGGCTCGTGCAAACGCTCGAACGCTTTCAAGCGTCCGGCAAGAAGCCGGGTGAAAACTTTGAGCACACGGTGGCTTCGACAAACGAGCTTCGACGGAGGATTGGCGACGCGGTTCGATTGACTGATTACTACTTTGCCGCTGATTACACCTACCGATACTTGCAGAACGCCGGCCCGCGATGGCTGCTCATTGGCGATGCGGCGGGATTTATCGATCCCATCTTTTCCTCGGGGGTAATGCTCGCGGTGAAATCCGGCCGACTCGCCGCTTGCGAGGTGCTGGCGTCGGAAAGGAGCCAGGGATCGCTCGCTCCCAGCGCGCAACGCCGCTACACCCGACGGGTCGGACGGATGTGCAAGGTCTTCCTCAGGATGATCCGGATGTTTTACGACAACCGGGGTTTTGAGGTTTTCATGACCCCAAAGCCGCCACGGCAGATCGAATGCGCCGTCAACAATCTCGTCGCGGGCAACACAAACCTCGGGTGGCGCCTCCGCTTCATGGTCTGGTTCTTCTACCTGCTCTGCACACTACAAAAGTACCTTCCTGTGGTGCCGCGGCTGGTGTGGGACCTGGGAATGACAAGGCACCTAAATCCGCGCCGCCCACAAGACCCGGGCCCCGGCCGCGACTCAAGTCGACTCACGGGGCAGTTAGCTTCCGATAGGTCGCCAGCGCCAGCAGCGGGAAATGTTGGCGATACATGTCGTATTTGAGATAGAACACGCAAGGAAATCCCGTGCCGGTGGTGTAGTCTTCCGTCCAAGAGCCATCCTCATTCTGCGTGCGCAAGAGGAATTCTATGCCGCGCTGGATGGAATCGCGGTTCGGGTCGCAACAGGCGCAGAGACCCATCACGGCCCAGGAGGTCTGGCTGGCAGTGCTCGAACCACGGCCTTTGAGGGCTGGAAAGTTGTAGGACTCGCAGGTTTCGCCCCAGCCGCCGTCGTCGTTCTGGCAACTCTCAAGCCAGTCGCGGCCGCGGCGGATCCACTCCTGGTCCATGTTTTCGCCGATTGCCGCCAGTCCCCGCAGGACCTGCCAGGTTCCGTAGATGTAGTTGACTCCCCAGCGCCCGTACCACGATCCGTCGATTTCCTGGGTGCGGCGGATCATCGCGATAGCCCGGCGAACCGGTAGGCTTTGGCGATCGAAGCCGACAGTGCCGAGCAACTCAAGCACCCGGCCAGTGAGATCAGAGCAAGTGGGGTCGAGGATGGCGTTGTGATCGGCAAATGGCACGTGTTCGAGCCAGCGAGCGGTGACGTCCTTATCAAAGGCAGCCCAGCCGCCATCCTCGCATTGAAACGCGAGGAGCCAGTTGAGGGCCCGTTCAGTTCGCTCGCGACGCTCCGCCGGATTGGCAGGTGTCACGTGACGCAAGGCCATGAGCACCATCATGGTATCATCGGTGTCCGGGTAATACTTGTTTTCGTGCTCGAAGGCCCATCCGCTCGGTTCGACGCCCGCTATGTGCATTGACCAGTCGCCCTTGAAGCGCACCTCCTTTTCCTCCAGCCAGGAGGCGGATCTTTCCAAGGCAGGATGATTCTGCGGGAGGCCGGATTCAGCGAGCGCGATGGTGGTGATCGCTGTATCCCAGACAGGAGAAAGACATGGCTGGATGCGAAATTCCCCTGCGTCATCCACGAAAAAGCCGGCGAAGTCCCGTTCGGCTTTCTTCACGAGTGGATGATCCTCCGAATAACCTAGCGCGCGCAGCGCCATCATGGCGTTGAGCATGGCCGGAAAGATGGCGCTGAGGCCCTCGCTCCCCTCACCCATCCGCTCGGTCATCCAAACCTCGGCAGCCTTGAGCGCGCGCCGGCGAAGCGGATGAAGGGGAAACCGGTCGTAGAGCTTTAGGAAGCGGTCGCATCGGAGGAAGAAGTTGCGCCAAGCCCAAAAGCGCGGGTGTCTCTTGAGAGAAAGGTCGGTGTTTTCGAGCCCCGCCGGATAAAGCTCGTGGAGCTGCATGGCGGATGGGAGATGCTGAGTTAGCCTGTAGTGGTTGAGAATCGTGAGCGGCGCGATGATCGTGCGGCTCCACGACGACATCTCATAGAGGTTGAAGAAAAACCACTTCGGGAAGAGGAAGATCTCCGGCGGTATCGTCGGAAGATACTTCCAGGGAAACTGACCGAGAAGGGCAAGATAGAGTTTGCCGTAAGTGTTGATTTGCGGGATGCCGCCCAGGCGCAGCACGTTTGCACGGCCCTCTCGCATCCAGGAGGCGTTAGGCGAGTCCCCTGCAAGCTTAAGGGCGAAGTACGCCTTGACGGACGCATTGATTTCGCTGGGACCGCCGATGAAGATATTCCACCCGCCGTCGGCGAGCTGACGGCGACGAATATGGCTCGCGCACTTGGCCTGCAGGGTTTCATCGACCTTCCCGAGCCAATGCATGTAAATGATATAGTCGCAGCAAAGAGTGGCATCCGCGATCAGCTCGCCCTGCCAATGGCCGTCTGGCTTTTGGAGCAGAAGGAGATTCTCCTGGGCTCTGCGGAGGCATTCCTCGCTGGAAACCGGCGCCGGCAGAACGGAAAGAGCCGGAGCTTCGAAGGGCAGGACTTTGGGGGCGGCGAGACTCATCGGAGCCATCTTGAGATCATCCAGACTGATGCCGTTTCAGCGGGCCCTGAAGAAATCGGCAGAACCTGGCGATCATTTACAAGCCGTTGCCGGTTGTTGTCTGGCTGGACGTCCGGTCTTGTGGCCGTTGCCGGCGGTGACTCCGTTGAAAGGATTGACCGTGGCCCCTTCGGAGCGTGGCGTGGGCTTGGGCGCGAAGTTAAAGGTGATGTTCTGCCAGGTGTCTCCGCGCCGCGCACAGCGACCAAGCGTGGCGCTCGGCTCGTAACCGCAATGCACCATGCAATTTTCACAACGCTTGTCTCGTGCCACGCCGTCGACAACGCCATATTTGTCCCAATCGGTCTTTTCGAGCAGATCGCGATAGCTCGAATAGTGGCCGTCGGTCATCAGATAACAAGGGGCCTTCCAACCGCGGACGTTGCGTGTCGGAATGGCCCACGCCGAGCAGGTCAACTCGCGCTTGCCGGCCAGAAAATCGAGATAAATCGGGGTCCCGAAAAACGTGTAGCGTTTCCCCCACTGGCCGACGTTCCGAAACTTTTCCTTGGTCATCGCCCGTGTCAGGAAGAAGTTCTCAGGTTGAAGATTAAGCCGCTTGCGCATGTCCTCCTTCGCGGCATCGTAGTCGTACCCGGGTGAAATGGTATGGCCGTCCACACCAAGCCATGAGAGGTAATCGAACATCTGTTCGAGCTCGGACATTTCGGTTTCTTTGTAAACCGTGGTATTGGTTGCAACCTGATAACCGAGAATCTTCGCCATCCGAATTGCGGCGATGCATTCCCTGAAGACTCCCTCGCGCTCCACGATCAGGTCGTGCGTGCGCTCAAGGCCGTCCAAGTGGACATTCCAGTACATCCACCGCGAAGGGGCGATCACCGGATGAACCGTTCTTGTTTTGGGCGTCCGAATCTCCTCGACTTGAGCGGGGGTAAGCAGCTCCTCGGAGAGAAGCATTTCAAGTTTTTGATTCGAAAGGCTTTTTCTTCTTTCGGAGGCTTGTGCTTCGGCGAACTCCTGCGCCAGGTAATCGCGCATTTTTTTTCGCATGAACATTCCGTTCGTGCAGATGTAAACAATGCGACGTTGACCAAGCAGGCCCTCCACCAGGGCCTCAATTTTCGGATAGATGAGTGGTTCGCCGCCGCAAATGGAAACCATCGGAGCATTGCATTCCTGGGCGGCGCCGAGGCAATCCTCGAGGCGCATCACGTCTTTGAGCGACGTTGAGTATTCGCGAATCCGGCCGCACCCGGTGCAGGTCAGGTTGCAGGTATGCAGGGGCTCGAGCTGCAGAACGGTGGCAAACTTCTCCACGCCCCGCAGTTTCTTGCTGATGATGCACGCGGCTATCTTCGCCGTCAGGGGCAGAGGAAACCTCATGGGCCGCGATTAGAAGCAAGCCACGCTCCCCTGTCAATGTTTCTGGAAAAACTCGCCAATGATCAGGTGGGATTCGAAGGAGCAATCCCGATTCGCTGAAGTATCCGGGGAACGTTAACGTAGTCGCCGACGAGCTTTTGGATGCGCTCGATCTTTTCGGTATCACCCGGAAGGGTCTTCACATTCATAGAAAGGATCCGGCTCGCGATCAAATAGCTGTCGAGCGGCGAACTGACCACCGGAAGCGGCGACTCGCTGATTCTCTCCACGAGCCCATTCGGCTGAATATCGTCCGAGAGCACAATTCCGCAGAATGGAGAAGCGTCTTCCACGGAGCGCTTCAGGGCGGAGACGATCACATTCTTGCGATCGCCCGGCACCACGAGGAGCGTGTGTTCCCTGGCGCCGCGAAAGACGTTGGAGGCGCTCATGGCGCCGATCCTCACATGGGCCACCCGATTGCGGTGGTATTTTCCCCGGTGCACGAATGTGCCCCCGATGTCGTCGCAAATCTGTTCAAGAGTCGTCTGCTCGAGCATGTTTTCGCGGGGGATGACTCCAAGCAACTCGAGGCCAAGGCGCTCGAAGCCGCGCCGCGCGGTATCTGTGATGGATTCAAGTTTCTCCGGCAGCACCTTGTTCATGACAACGCCGATGACCTCCACGTTCTCCCTGTCGAAGAGAGCCTTGTTGACGGCCGCCTCATCGATCGGCCGCCCAATGCCCGCGGGCGTGACCAGAATCACCTTGCTGGATACGAGCCGGGCGACGCGCGCGTTGGAAAGATCGAATACGCTGCCGACCCCCGCATGACCGGTTCCCTCGATGATCGCGAAGTCTTTTTCCCAAGTCACGCGATCAAACGATTGCTGGATCCGGCGCACGAGCGAATCATTATTCGCGTCATTAATGTATTGGCGCGTGAATTTCGGCTCGACCGCGATCGGACTCATATCCTCGATTGGCACCTCGGTGCCAAAGGTCTCCCGGATCAATACGCTGTCCTCGTCAACGTTCTTGCCCTCAAACGCCACGAATCGCTGGCCCACCGGCTTGATGAAGCCAATTCTGCCGAAGCTTTGGCGAAGAGCCGCATAGAGGCCGATGGACGTCGTGGTCTTGCCCGCATTTTGCTCAGTGGCGGCGATAAAGACGCGCGGTGTGGTCGTGTTCACTCGAGAAAAGAGGGCCAAGGAGGGCCTCGAACGTTGAAGCGCGGGTCTGGCTCAGGCGACGTCCGGTTCGACTACTTCAGGAGGATACAGTTTACGGTATTCGACCGCCTGAAGGCCAACCAACGCCGCGACCGAGATAATATCGTCCACGTCCGCTCCGCGCGAAAGGTCCGCAGCCGGGCGGGAGAGTCCCAGCAAGATCTGACCGAACACGCGGGCGCCGGCGAGATGCTGAACAAACTTGGCTGCGATATTACCGCTGTTGAGGTCGGGAAAGATAAGCACGTTTGCCTTTCCAGCCACCGTGCTGGGTCCCATTTTGCGCTGGGCGATTTCTGGCACAAGGGCCGCGTCCGCCTGCATTTCACCGTCCACCGCAATTTCAACACCGAGACGATCAGCCAGATCGCGGACAATCGCAACGGCGCGCGCGACCTTCTCCGTGGAGCGCGTTTTCGCGCTGCCCTTGGTCGAAAAGCTCAGCATGGCGATTCGCGGTCGGGTCCCGAACACCTGTCGGGCAACCAGCCCTGTCTGCACAGCAATCGAGGCGAGCTGCTCCACATCGGGGTCCGGCATGACGCCGCAATCGGCAAGGAACAGGACACCATCGTCGCCAAATTTCTTGTCGGGAAGCTCGGCGACGAGGCAACCCGAAACGAACGGAGAATGCGGAAGCAACTTGACGAGCTGGATGAGAGGGCGCAAGAGCGATCCCGAATAGCTGTTGACGCCGCCGACCAAAGCATCGACCTGTCCAAATTGCAGCATCATCGCGGCATAGTAATTGGGATTGGTCATCAGGGCCTTGGTGTCTCGCACGCCCATTCTTTTGTAGCGGTCGATTTTTTCAAAGCGCTCGCAAAAAACGGGCAGATCCGAAGATGTTTCGGGGTTCACGATCGCGACGTGGTCGAGGCTCACCTTTTCGGCAAGAGCCACGCGCTCGATCACCTCGCGGCTTCCGATCAGGACCGGAATCCCGACCTTTTTCTCGTAAAACGCATGGCAGGCGCGCACGACGCGTGGATCGTCCCCATCGGGAAAGACAATTCGCTTCGGATGCCGCCTCAGCTTGGCGATAATCGAATCGATGAAACTCATGGCTGTTGCAACAACTCCCCAGCCTGAAAGAGAATTCCTCCCAAAACAAGATGGAACTGCTCGCTCGTGATCGCCGCATCCAATTTCCCCGCCGCCCGCTGATCATGGGCATCGTCAATATTAACGACGATTCGTTCTGCGAGGACGGGAGGGTCGATTTCCAATGGGCGCTGGAGAAGGCGTGCGGTCTTGTCGCTCAGGGAGCGGATATCATCGATGTTGGCGCCGAGAGCGCTCGCACCAACCGCCCCGTCATCACGCCCGAGGAGGAATTCGATCGCCTCAAGCCGTTTCTCGACCGCTTTCCGAAGATCTGCGCCGACCTGGAGCCGCGGGACGCGGACCAGGTCTTCCCTCCTCTGCTTTCCCTGAACACTTGGCGACCAGAAGTTGCCGCAGAGGCACTGGCGATCGGCGCCCACCTGCTTAACGATCTGGGCGCCCTGCACGACGACCGAAACGCCCGGATTTGCGCCAAGGCTGCCGCGGCCCTTCTGATCATGCATACCGTCGGCCTGCCCAAGATCCCCCATACGCATGTCGCCTACCCTGATATTATCGGAGAGCTGAGGAGCTTTTTTCGGGAGAAGATCTCGCTTGCCGAGATGGCAGGCGTCCCGCGAGACGCAATCGTTCTGGACCCTGGAATCGATTTCGCGAAGCAGGGCGCCGACAATCTTCGCATCTACCGCGAGCTTGGCACCCTGGGCGAGTTCGGGCGTCCGATTCTTCTCCCGGCGTCGCGCAAGAGCGTGATTGAACACGTTCTCGGGATATCGGTTCCGGTCGAGCGCGATCCCGCCACGGCGGCCTGTATTGTCGCAGGCCTGCTGCGCGGTGCCTCCATTCTCCGCGTTCACAACGTCGAAATGGCGTGGCGTGTAATCGTCTCGATTGAGCGGCTCCGCGGGCAATGAAACGTGGTGCGTTCGCAGTCCGCCTGTTCCTGGCTGGAATCTTTCTCTATTCCGGATTTATCAAGGCCTCAAGCAGCGCGCAGTTTGCCATCGCTCTGGCGCCATTTACGTTGATCCCGCAAGATTGGCTCGGTCCGTTGTCGATCCTCCTGCCTTTCGCCGAGATCGCCGCGGGCATCTTGATCGTAATGCCGCGAACCAAGCGTCTCGGCGCCCTCCTCGTTACAGGACTCTGCCTCATCTTCATCACCGCCCTGAGCTGGGCCATGGCCAACGGAATTGTCGTGAGTTGCTCGTGTTTCGGCGAAGACGAACAACCGTCGCTCGCTAAAATGACCCTGTCGCTCCTGCGGGATATCGTTCTCGGCGCTCTGGCATTGGTTATCCTTTTCGAAGACAGTTTCCAGGCGGGTGGACGAAAGAAAGACCCGGCGCACGATACCGAATAGGATTCCCGCGAGACACCAGGTGTCGGCGCTGTGTAATGGCCCGCCCGGCTAATATCATTTTTCCTGGCACTCCGAACACCTTCCGAAAAACTCCAGCGAGTGGCTCAGATTGCGAAAACCATAATGTTCGGCGACCCTTTGTTCGGTCTCAGCTAGCGGGCAGGGTATGTCAATCACCACGACCTTTCCACAAGTGGTACAAACGATGTGATCATAGTGTTTCGAAGGATCGTTCAGCTCGTAGTAGCTGCAGGAACGCTGAAGATTGACCTTGTGCACGAGATGCAACCGATCAAGCAGGGCGACCATGCGAAAAACCGTGGCATAGTCCGGGCCATCGCCCTCGGATGCCGCCAGATCTTGAATTTCCTGAAGCGAAAGAGGGCGCTCTGCATGAAAGAGAATATTCAGAATGGTGCGCCGGCCGGCCGTGATGCGCAGCCCTTCGCCTCGCAGCCGATTCAAAATGGCCTCGGCGGAAAAGGACTTCGCATCTTCGCTCATGAACAATCTCTAAGGCAAGCAGCGCCTCGCCTCAACAGCGAAGCGTTACCGGCGAACTGCAATCCCGCGCTCCGCAAGGAATTCCTTCGCTTGAGCGATGGTGTAAGTCCCAAAGTGAAAAATGCTCGCCGCCAGGACAGCATCCGCATTGCCTCGCAAGAGCACCTCCGCGAGATGTTCGAGCTCGCCCGCGCCTCCACTGGCAATCACCGGAACTTCCACCTCGGCGCTCACCGCCCTGGTAAGCTCGATGTCGTATCCCCCGCACGTGCCATCGGCATCCATGCTGGTAAGCAGGATCTCCCCCGCGCCGAGCCGCGTCACTTCACGGGCCCAGGCAATCGCGTCAAGCTCGGTGGGATATCTGCCGCCGTGTGTGTAGACGCGCCACTTGCCGGGTGAATCGCGCTTGGCATCGATGGCGACCACAACGCATTGCGATCCGAAGCTTTCAGCGGCTTCGGTGATCAGCACCGGGCTCTTTATCGCGGCGGTGTTCACGCTGACCTTGTCCGCGCCAGCGAGCAGCATAGCCCGAAAATCCTCCCCCGTGCGAATTCCCCCGCCGACGGTAAGCGGCATAAAACATTGCTCCGCCGTGCGCGCGACGACATCCACCATCGTCGCGCGATCGTCGCTCGACGCCGTGATATCAAGGAACACCAGCTCGTCAGCGCCTTGCCTGTCATAGAGCTTTGCGCATTCGACCGGATCACCTGCATCACGCAGGTCCAGGAACCTGGTGCCCTTGACTACACGCCCACCGGTGACGTCGAGACAGGGAATTATCCGCTTAGCGAGCATGATAACATTTTTCGCCCGTTCCTGCGACTGACGCGAGACTAATTTGTTGCTTTGGGGTCCGGCTCTCTTACCTTGCCAAGCTTCTGCCCGGCGCCAGCCGCAAGGAGCGACTGGTATGAAGAGAGCACGAGATCGCCGCCGCTATATTTTCGCCGTCGCCCGCTCCCTTCGCCATGCCGTGTTCGTCGTCATCTGCGCACTGGCGGGCTGTATATCGCCTTACAAGCAGGGCGCCGGAAAGTTTGATACGGTCATCATCGATGCGGGCCATGGAGGACACGACCGCGGCGGCCGCGCGATTTCCGGCTCTCCAGAGAAAGCTCTCGCGCTTGACACCGCCAGGAGGCTTGCGGCGATTCTGCGCACGAAGGGCTTCCGCGTCATCGAAACACGAACCCACGATGTTTTCGTCCCGTTGGGATCGCGTGTGGCGAGTTCCAACTCAACGAGAAACTCGATATTCGTGAGTATCCACTACAACTGGGTGCCTCGCAGGGGCGCCAGGGGAGTTGAAGTCTATTACTTCAGCCCTCGATCGTGGCGACTTGCCTCGAACATCCTGCGGCAGGCCACGCGCGCCTACCCCGCCGAAAACCGTGGCATCAAGCGGAATAATTTCTACGTGCTGCGGGAGAACCGCCGGCCAGCAGTGCTCTGCGAGCTGGCTTTTCTCTCCAACACGCTGGACAACCGCTATGCGCAGAGCTCCCTGTACCGTCAGCAGTTGGCCGAATTTGTGGCCGCTGGTATCGTCGCGGAACGTCAAAGCGCGGAACGCTAGGGACAGGGTTCGGCGAGTACTGCATTGATCCGGGGGGACATTCCTCAAATCAGCTAGAATCCTCTTGCCAGCCCTGACGACCGGTGCCACTGTCCCAAGTCCGCATATCAAGAGGCGCGCCTAAAAAAATGACTACTGTAATCGGCATATTCGACAACACCTACGACATGGAAAAAGGCATCGAGCGACTGGCTCGCGCAGGGTTCGAGGATACGGTTTATGATGAAGCCATAGTCGGGGGGGAACCGGGTGGCGGTGGTCCGTCGGTCTTTGCGCCCGGCTACGGTCCGCCGGCAGCGTGGGGCGGCCGCGCCGAAGAGTGGCGGGCCAAGCCTGGACAGCATGCCCAGCACACGATTGTCGAGGCTTTCAAGGCCCACCTCTCCGATTACCAGGTGCCCGCCGATGTGATCCATGCCTACGCCGTGTCGTTTAACCACAACGGCGAATTTGTCCTGGTCAAGACCGATGCCCATCGCGCCGAGCAGGCGATGGAAATCCTGCGGGAGTGCGGCGCAACGCGGGTGAATCGCCACGGCTAGCTGTATTCCTCCGAAGCCATTCGCCGACGATATGGCATCCGCAAGCGCAAGTTCATCGTATCACCTTACTGCGATGAACAGTCCAAGGTTTCTTTGCATGGGAAGGCTGCGATATCTGGCGGACCGCGCATTTCTGGCGCTGGTTCTGATCCTCGCCGGAACAGTTGCGGCGGCGAATGCTTCCAACAAACTAAATGTCGATGGTTCAGGGCTAATTCTGAGAGGGCACGATGCTGTCGCCTACGTCAAAGAAGGGAAACCAATACGAGGGAAGCCCGAAATCAAGAGCACTTACCAGGGGGCAACCTACTTATTTGCCTCGGCGGCGAACAAAGACGAATTCGACCAAGATCCGGCCAATTACGCCCCGCAATACGGGGGATTCTGTTCCTACGGTGTCAGCCTGGGTGTCCTGGGTGATACAAAAGATCCACAAGCCTTCATCGTTCATAATGGAAGACTTCACGTTTGCGGAAACATGACCTCTTTGGAAAAATTCATTGAGGATATAGACAGCAATGTCGAGAAGGCGGAAAGGCAGTGGCGCCGGATAAGTAAACTTTAGCTGAAGAGTTGCGGACGGTTCTCGTCACGGCGACCTTCTTGTGAATCGCGTTTGCGCGGATGCAGCCCCAAGGTGGACGCGGCCATTCGTTGCTCCGCACAGAGCTAAAACACGGCTTAGAAGCTCGCCTTAATGGACAGACCAGTTCGCAAAAGTAGCGTCGGTGTTCCCTGAGAGGCTGCATTCGTCTCATCGCCTCAAGTCCACGAATTGCCTGAGAGGCGGTCGCAACCAATGTCAAACACGTCAGACTTAGTGACCAGGCTATCCAGATCGGCCGGCAGGGGGCTGGTCCAGTCGAACATTCGTCCGTCGAGCCGCATGGAGAGTCTCGCGGAATGCAAAGCATGGCGCGGGAGCCAGAGCGCGGTGGCCATTTCATCTGTCCATCCGTGATCGATGAAATTCAGATAGTGACGGTTTCCGCGCGAATAAATTTTGTCGCCGAGCACCGGAGAGCCGGCGGAGGCCAGATGGACGCGGATCTGATGCGTGCGCCCGGTCCTCGGCCAGGCCCTCACGAGGGAGAAGCGGCGGTCCCGCGACAAGCTCAATCGGCGCTCAACGCGAAAGAGCGTCAGTGCGGGCGCTCCGCTTGGATGCACTGTGCGCTCCAGCCATACGGGCGATGAAGCGACTTCGCCGAGGCGGACGATTGGCCCTTCGATCGCCTTCTCATCCCATTCGGGCCAGCCAAACACGAGGGCCAGATACTCCTTTCGGATTTCGCCACGCTGCATGGCCAGACCCGCGGCGCGAGCGGCTCCCGCCTTCTTGGCAACGAGCAGAATGCCGCTCGTTTCGCGGTCCAGCCGGTTCACAATCGAAACGCGTCCGCCCGTGGCAAGTTCGTAGCCCAGCAAATCGGAGAGTTGGTTCCACAGCGTTTTCGGTCCGCCCGGCTTGGTGGGGTGCACGAGGAGGCCCGCTGGCTTGTCCACCACCAGAAAATCCTCTGTTTCATCCAGGATCTGGAACTCAACTTGATTCTTGGTATCCACGCCGCCAGCTTCCAAGCTAGCATGATTCGACTAAACGGGGTCACACGAATCTACTCCAAAGGAGAGGGCGGCATTCGCGCCCTGGACGATGTCAGTCTGGAAATTCCCTTTGGCGAGTTTACCGCAGTCACCGGTCCCAGCGGCTGCGGCAAGAGCACCCTGCTCAACTTGCTTGGCGGGCTCGACACGCCGGATTCCGGCGAAATTTGGATCGGCGATCTTCCCCTTCACGATGCCAGCGATTCGGCCTTGACCCGGTATCGCCGGCACGACCTCGGGATCGTCTTTCAGTTCTTCAACCTCCTTCCAGCAATGACTGTCGCGGAGAACGTCGAACTGCCACTGCTGCTGCGAGGGGAGCGGAAAGCGCGCCCGCGAGTTGCAGAAGCGCTTGACCTTGTCGACCTTGCCAGGCGCAGAAACCATTACCCTCATCAGCTCAGCGGGGGCGAAATGCAGCGCGCCGCCATCGCCAGAGCCGTGGCTGGACAGCCGAAAATCCTCCTCGCGGATGAGCCCACCGGAAATCTCGACAGCCGCAGCGCCGCGCGGGTCACCGAGACTCTTCTAAAGATTGCTTCCCAAAAATTTGCAACGCTTGTTATTGTCACTCATAGCGAAGAGCTGGCGCGACTGGCCGCTCGCCACATTTCTATGCTCGATGGAAAAATTACCACGCAAAATCCCATATGATGACAGGCTTCTCGCAAAGTTCACCGTGTTCGCGGAACTGGGCGACGACGAGCTTCACACCCTGCTCGAGCAGAGCGCAATCGAGGCATATGCGGAGGGTGAGCGTATCATCAATGCCGGCGACGTTGGACATTGCATGTATGTCATCCTGCGCGGAAACGTCCGCGTGACCGTCAAGAAAGGCCAGGGGGAAGTCGAACTCGCGAGGCTTTCGGCGGGTGATTTCTTCGGTGAAGTCGCCCTGGTTGATGAGGGACCACGCTCGGCAAGCGTCACCGCCACCGAAGCCTGCGAACTGCTCTGCATCACCCGAACCACGCTCGGTGTCCTGGCCGCGCTTCAACCGGACGCCGCGATTCAACTCCTCGCCGCGATCGGCCGCAGCCTGGTCGCCAGACTCCGTATGGGCAACCAGAAATACGTGGACTTGCTCCTCTCCGGCGGACCAACCTCCTGAATTGGCTCGAGGCCGCATTTCTCCCTGTCCGCGGCCGAACACGTCCGCAGGAGACGCACGATAAAAACGCGAATTTTGAACACCTAAACCGTGGAAAAACAACGAACCCTCTCATCCTCGGCCCGCCTCGCAGGCACCGCCCTCCACACCGGCGAAAAAGTCACCCTTACGATGCATCCCGCGCCGGTGGGCCACGGCTATAAGTTCAAGCGTTCGGATCTTCCCGATGACCCCATTATCGAAGCACGAGTCGAGAACGTCAAAACAGTCGAACGCGCCACCACAATTGTCGAAGGCAACGTCAAGATTCATACCGTGGAACACGTTCTTTCCGCGCTCGCCGGAATGGGAGTCGACAACGCGCTCGTTGAAATGGACTCGAACGAGCCCCCCATTGGGGACGGCAGCGCCGCACCCTACGTCGGCGTGATCAAGGAAGCCGGCATCATCGAGCAGGATGCCGCGCGATCTTACCTTGAACCGCGGGAGCCGATCGTCGTCCAGACTGGAGAATCCATCATCACGATCCTGCCGGACTCCAAGTTTCGCATTTCCTGCACCCAAGTCGGACCTGGCGGCCGCTTCACGCAGTATCTGAGTGCGGAAATAACCCCGGACTTCTACGAGAAGGAGATCGCCTCGGCGCGCACGTTCGTCTTTTACGAGGACGTCAAGCCGCTAATGGACAAGGGGCTGATCAAGGGAGGCAGCATCGAGAACGCCATCGTGGCCCGCGGAGAGAGTGTGCTCAGCAAGGAACCACTCCGGTTCCCGGACGAGTTCGTCCGGCACAAGATTCTCGATATCATCGGCGACCTCATCCTGAGCGGACGGCGCCTGCGCGGACACGTCGTCGCCGTCAAGCCCGGCCATGGACCGAACACTGAGGTCGCCCGTTCCCTCGTGAAACGCAACTCCGAATATCTGGCCATGGCCCCGCGCCCGGTCCCCGCTGCGGGCGGCGTGCTCGATATCAACGAAATTATGCGCATCCTGCCGCATCGCTACCCGTTCCTCCTGGTGGATCGCATCCTTGAGCTCCAGGAGGATAGGGCTCTGGGCGTGAAGACGGTCACTATCAACGAACCGTACTTTCAGGGGCATTTTCCGGGCCATCCCGTGATGCCCGGGGTGCTTCAAGTTGAGGCCATGGCCCAGGTAGCCAGCATCGTCATGATGCACAAGACGGAGAACGCCGGAAAGATCGGGTACTTCATGAGCGCAGACAGCGTCAAGTTCAGAAGACCGGTCCTCCCTGGCGACACCCTTTTCATCCATTGCGAAATGCTCAACGCCAAGAAGCGGCTCGGAAAAGCCGCCTGCAAATGCATCGTCAACGATGAAGTCGTGTCCGAAGGCGAACTGCTTTTCGGGTTGGTGGACAAATGACCTGTTCCGTTGATCGGCGATCCGCTTCGGAATGATTCATCCCACGGCGATCATTGATTCCGGCGCGGACATTGCCGGGTCTGCCGAGGTCGGACCCTACTGTGTCGTTGGCCCGGATGTTGCGATCGGGTCGGGCTGCGTCTTCAAGAGTCACGTCACCGTGGCTGGTCCCGCCAAGATCGGACGGGACAATCTTTTCTTTCCCTTCTGCTCC